>NZ_JBVHWW010000019.1:0-106095 GCF_055563995.1 Streptomyces sp. NPDC029164
ATCGTTCGACTTGCATGTGTTAAGCACGCCGCCAGCGTTCGTCCTGAGCCAGGATCAAACTCTCCATGAATGTTTACCCGTAATCGGGTGCACACGCACTTAGAGCGGGCCAGTCATGTCGGAATAAGACCGACTGACCACTGCGTCCTCGCTGTGTAATTGCCTGCCAGCGCCCGAAGGCCCGACAGGTCTTTTTCAAAGGAACCTCATCCACCGAAGTGGACGGGGTATCAACTTCTGGCGTTGATTTTTGGCACGCTGTTGAGTTCTCAAGGAACGGACGCTTCCTTTGTACTCACCCGCAGCTACATTCGCTGGGGCTTTCCTCCGGGCTTTCGTTCTGTGTCTTGCTGTGTTCTTGCGTTTCCGACTCTATCAGACTCTTTCGTGTCCGACTTCCTCGGCGCTTTCCAGTTCCTGCGCTTTCGCGCTTTCCCTTTTCGGCGATTCCGACTCTATCAGCGATTTCTCGACCCCTTGACCACTCGCCGTATTACCGAAAAGGCATACGAAAAGACAGGAGGGAGATCAAGATCGTTGATGAGGAGGAGGAGTCCCGTCCATCTGCCGTTCGCGAGAAGTTCACACGAGGCGTCCTGGCGGGAGTCACGACAGTACAGGCCCCATGGTACCCAAGCAAATCGATTCAGGCGTATGGTCTAGTCCACCGGTCTAGTCCACTAGTCTCCGTGCCGAAGGACCAGCCCGGATCGGGACCAACATCGGGCGAACCCGAACATCAAGTGACATATCCTTCAGAAGAGTACGCCGTTCGCGACAGGCAGTGACGGCGACACGATGAGCCCCACCCCTGGGAGGCCCCCATGACCAGCGTGACGTCCCCACTTGCCGGGATCGCCATCGGACTCGCGGCAGTGCCGGATCCGGTGTTCTCCGGCGCGATGGTGGGACCGGGCACCGCTATTGATCCCGTGCGCGAGCCCTCGGAGGCGGTGTCCCCCGTCGACGGTGTGGTCGTATCCCTGCACCCGCACGCGTACGTAGTAGTCGACAGCGAGGGCCACGGTGTACTCACGCACCTCGGGATCGACACGGTTCAGCTCAACGGCGAGGGCTTCGAGCTGCTCGTGAACAAGGGCGACACCGTGACCCGCGGCCAGGCCGTCATCCGCTGGAACCCCGCTGCCGTCGAGGCCGCCGGCAAGTCGCCCATCTGTCCCGTCGTGGCGCTCGAGGCGACGGCCGAATCCCTCTCCGACGTCGTCGACTCCGGCGATGTGAAGGCTGACGACGCTCTCTTCAGCTGGCAGTGACGCTTCCGCCCGTAACGGGCGAGTGAGTCGGACATCCACCGCGGCGGCTCGGCCCGCCGCTCGACCGGAGACGGGTGAAATGGAGACAACGCTGCGAGGCGTCGGCGTGAGCCACGGTGTGGCGATCGGCGAGGTGCGGCACATGGGCACGGCGGTTCTCGAGCCGCCGGCCAAGCAGATCACCGCGGACGAGGCGGAGCGCGAGCAGGGGCGCGCCCGTCAGGCGGTGAGTGCCGTGGCGGCCGATCTGATCGCGCGTGGCCAGCTGGCCGGTGGCGAGGCCCAGCACGTGCTCGAGGCCCAGGCGATGATCGCCGAGGACCCCGAGCTGATGGCGGACGTCGACCGGCGGATCGCCGTCGGCAGCACCGCCGAGCGGGGCGTGTACGACGCCTTCGCCTCCTACCGCGATCTGCTCGCGGGGGCCGGCGAGTACATGGCCGGCCGGGTGGCCGACCTGGACGACGTACGGAACCGCATCGTGGCGCGGCTGCTCGGTGTGCCGATGCCGGGTGTGCCGGACAGTGACGAGCCGTACGTGCTGATCGCGCGGGACCTGGCTCCCGCCGACACGGCACTGCTGGACCCGGCGCTCGTCCTCGGTTTCGTGACCGAGGAGGGCGGACCGACCAGTCACAGCGCGATCCTCGCGCGGGCGCTGGGCGTGCCGGCGATCGTGGCGCTGCCGGGTGCCGGTGAGATCGCCGAGGGCACGGTGATCGCCGTCGACGGCAGCACCGGTGATCTGTTCGTCGAGCCCACCACCGCGAAGAAGGCCGAGCTGGCGGCCGCGGCCGCCGAGCGCAAGGCGGCTCTCGCCGCCTCGTCGGGTCCGGGTGCGACGTCCGACGGTCACAAGGTGCCGCTGCTGGCCAATGTCGGCGGTCCCGCCGACGTGCCGGCGGCCGTCGAGGCGGGGGCCGAGGGTGTGGGCCTGTTCCGCACCGAGTTCCTCTTCCTGGACGACAGCAGGAAGGCCCCGTCCGAGGAGAAGCAGATCGAGTCCTACCGCAAGGTGCTCGAGGCGTTTCCCGAGGGCCGTGTCGTGGTGCGGGTGCTGGACGCCGGCGCCGACAAGCCGCTGGACTTCCTGACCCCGGCCGACGAGCCGAACCCGGCGCTGGGCGTCCGCGGGCTGCGCTCGCTGCTGGACCACCCGGACGTGCTCCGGACGCAGCTCACCGCGCTGGCCAAGGCGGCCGAGGGGCTGCCGGTCTACCTCGAGGTCATGGCCCCGATGGTCGCCGACCGCACCGATGCCAAGGCCTTCGCGGACGCCTGCCGTGAGGCGGGCCTCAAGGCGAAGTTCGGCGCGATGGTGGAGATCCCCTCCGCCGCGCTCCGGGCGCGCTCGATCCTGCAGGAGGTCGAGTTCCTGTCGCTGGGCACGAACGACCTCGCCCAGTACGCCTTCGCCGCCGACCGGCAGGTCGGCGCGGTGTCGCGGCTGCAGGACCCGTGGCAGCCGGCGCTGCTCGACCTCATCTCCATGTCGGCCGAGGCCGCCAGGGCCGAGGGCAAGAGCTGCGGTGTGTGTGGTGAGGCCGCTTCGGACCCGCTGCTGGCCTGTGTGCTGACGGGTCTGGGTGTCACCTCCCTGTCGATGGGTGCCGCGTCGATTCCCTATGTGCGGGCGACGCTCGCCAAGTACACGCTCGCCCAGTGCGAGCGTGCCGCGGCGGCCGCCCGTGCGGCGGACAGCGCCGAGGAGGCGCGCGTGGCCGCGCAGGCGGTGCTCTCCGGCGAGTAGCCGGACGCGGTGTGGTGTGGATCGAGGGGCCTTCGCCGGTGGCGAGGGCCCCTCGGTCGTTCAGTGGTGCGGGCCGGGGGCGTCGACCTCGTAGCCGGGGCAGTATTCGACCCCGGATTCCGGGGCGACGGGCTCCCCCGTGTCGGCGTCGGTGCAGTAGGCGTTGAAGACGGCCGCGGCCGAGAGCGCGGTGAGGCGGCCGCGGTCCAGGCGCCAGCCGTGGACCCGGTCACGGTGGCCTTCGGTGGTGCTCCGCACCACCAGTCCCCCGGGTCCGCCCTGGGCGAGCCCGGCGGCGAGGACCGTCACGAAGTCGAGGCCTTCGCGGGCCTCGATGCGCGGTGGGGTGTCCGGATCTCCGGTGGTGTCGGCGTGGAGGACGGCGACGAGCTGTTCCGCCTCGGTCGGGATGCTGCAGACGAAGTGGTGGTGGCCCGGTCCGGCGCCGGCCAGGAGGCGTTTGAGCGCGTCGGTGGCGCGGTCGAAGGAGGCGTGGCCGATGTCCTCGCCGCAGTCCGCGCAGCGGCCGATTCCGGCGAGGAGGGTGGTGGCGTACTCCCAGGTGGCCTGGCGGACCGCCTCGTCGACGAGGAGCGGGACGATCTCGTCGACGGGCTGACCGGTGTAGGGCAGGACGGCGCTGCCGCCGGCCAGTTCCGCGGTGAAGCGGGTACGGGTCTCGGCGGTGTCGGGATCGAGGTGGTGTTCCCCGCAGTACTCGGCGTACGCGTCGGGGTCGAAGAGGGCGACGGTGGTGTGGATGCCGCGGGCCGCGAGGGACCGGAGCAGGCCGTCGACGTGGCGGAGGTACTCGGCGTAGTCGGCGGGGTGGTCGAAGGTGAAGCTGCGGTAGCCGCACATGGCCGCGAAGTCCCCGGCGTCGGCCAGCAGGCCGAGGGTGCTGGGGACTTCGCGGCGCAGCGTGCGGCGCCTGTCCGTGTCGTGGTCGTTCTTGCGCGGTGGCATGGCTCCCCCTGAGTGATGCGATCTTCTGCTCACTCAGAGTAATCACCGCCACTGACAGTGACGGCTTCCTCAGCCGCGGGTGCGGGCCAGCTCCTCGTAGAAGTGGAGGAGTTCGAGGTTGTCCACGGAGCCCGGGTTGACCGCCTTGGCCAGGGGGGCGCCCTGCAGGAGCCGCTTGACCGGGACCTCGATGCGCTTGCCCGTGAGGGTGTGCGGGATGCCCGGGACCTCGATGATCTCGTCGGGGACGTGGCGCGGGGAGAGTTCCTCGCGGATCGTCGCCTTGATCCGGGCACGCAGGTCGTCGTCGAGGGTGGCGCCGGGGGCGAGGTGGACGAAGAGCGGCATCCAGTAGCCGCCGTTCGGCTCCTCCAGGCCGATGACCAGGGACTCCTTGATCTCGGGGAGTCGCTCGACGGCCTCGTAGATGTCGGCGGAGCCCATCCGGACGCCCTGGCGGTTGAGGGTGGAGTCGGAGCGGCCGTGGATGATCACCGAGCCGTGGTCGGTGATCGTGATCCAGTCCCCGTGGCGCCAGACCCCCGGGAACATCTCGAAGTAGCTGTCGCGGTAGCGGCTGCCGTCGGGGTCGTTCCAGAAGTGGATCGGCATGGACGGCATGGGGTTGGTGACGACGAGCTCGCCGACCTCGCCGATGACGGGCTTGCCGGACGGGTCCCAGGACTGCAGGTCGGTGCCGAGGCAGGCGGCCTGGAGCTCGCCGATGTGGACGGGGAGGGTGGGGACCGCGCCGGCGAAGCAGCTGCAGACGTCGGTGCCGCCGCTGACGGAGGCGATCCAGAGGTCCTCCGTGCCTGCTGCGAACTCGTCGTGGAGCCAGCGGAAGCCGTCGGGCGGGAGCGGGGAGCCGGTGGTGGCCACGCACTTCACGGCGGAGAGGTCGAAGTCGCGCGCCGGGTGGACCTCGGCCTTGCGGCAGGCCATGACGTAGGCGGCGGAGGTGCCGTAGAGGGTGGCCTTCGTCCGCTCGGCGATGCGCCACTGGGCGCCCGTGTCGGGGTAGCCGGGGCTGCCGTCGTAGAGGACGACCGTCGTACCGGTGAGCAGTCCGGAGACGAGGAAGTTCCACATCATCCAGCCGGTGGAGGTGTACCAGAAGAACCGGTCCTCGGGGCCGAGGTCGCAGTGCAGGCCGAGCTGCTTGAGGTGTTCGAGGAGGATGCCGCCCTGGGACTGGACGATGGCCTTGGGCAGGCCCGTCGTACCGGAGGAGTAGAGGACCCAGAGGGGGTGGTCGAAGGGGACCGCCTCGAAGACGGGCTCCACGTCGGCGGCGGTGAGGGCGGACCAGTCGAGGGCGCCGTCGGGGGCGGGCGTGCCGAGGAGCGGGATGTGGACGACGGCACGCAGGGAGGGGAGCTCGGCGCGGAGTTCGGCGACGGTGTCGCGGCGGTCGTGCTCCTTGCCGCCGTAGCGGTAGCCGTCGACGGTGAACAGGACGACCGGCTCGACCTGCTGGAAGCGGTCGAGGACGCTGCGGGCGCCGAAGTCGGGGGCGCAGGAGGTCCAGACGCCGCCGACGGCGGCGGTGGCGAGGAGGGCGACGGTGGCCTCGGGGATGTTGGGGAGGTAGCCGCTGACGCGGTCGCCGGGGCGTACGCCGAGGGCGCGCAGTTCGGCGGCGAGCGAGCCGACCCGGCGGCGGAGCTCGGCCCAGGCGACCGGGGTGACCTCGTGGGTCTCGTCCACGTACAGCAGGGCCGGGTCGCCGGCGCGGGCCGGGTCCTCGGCGGCGCGCAGGGCGTGCTCGGCGTAGTTGAGGGTGGCTCCGGTGAACCAGCGGGCGCCGGGCATGGAGCGGTCGGCGAGGACGGACTCGTACGGGGTGGTGAAGCGGACGTCGAACCACTCGGCGACGGCCTGCCAGAAGGTGTCGAGCTCGTCGACGGACCAGCGGTGCAGGGCGGGGTAGCCACCGTCGGCGGGGGCCCCGAAGCGGGTCGCGGCCCAGGCCTGGAAGGCGGTGACGCGGGCCGCGGCGATCCGGTCGGGGCCCGGCGCCCAGAGGGGTTCCGGCTGCGTGGCTGAGGTCATGGGTCGGCTCCCGGTCAAGTCTGCGGCTCGCGCTTCGTGTGCGTACGGTGCCATCGCCCGGTGGGTGTCCGCGCGACGGCTCACAGGGACGATGCCATGTGATCGACATCCGCACCAGAGTCGTCATCGCCGCTCACGGGGTCGGCGGTATGTGGGCCGCCGCTGGTCGCGGGCCGTCGCCCCGCGGGTGAACGGCAGTTGAACGCAGCCCCTTCGGCCGGGGGCCGGTGGCAGGGTGATCTCCATGGACGGTCGTGATCTGGTACGTGCGGTGAAGGACATCGGTTCGGAGCGCGGGCGGCGCGCCTGGCGCGCGGCGTGGCGCCACCGGCGTGCGGACGCGGTGGGGCTCCCCCGCCGGGGCGCGGAGCGGGCGCGCGTGCCGGGGCTGCTGACCGGTACGGAGCCCCGCCCGGGCGGGGGTGTGCTGCGGTTCGCGCGCTCGGAGCTGCTGGTACGGGTCACGGCGGGCGGCGCGGTGTTCTGGGGCTGGGACGGGGCCGGGCCGACGCCCTCGTACGCGGTGGTGGGCGACGGGCCGGAGCCGGATCCGCGGGCCGTGCTGGAGCCGGACACCGGGGGCGGCTGGCGGGTGGTGTCGGAGCGGGTGACGGTCGCGGTGTCCCGGCACGGGGCGGTGGAGGTGCGCACCCCGGGCGGGACGGTGCTGCGGCGGGAGGCGCCGCCGCGGTGGTGGGAACCGGTGCCCGTGCCCCTCGCCGGGGAGGCTGCGGTGGGCGCTGCGGTGGGGGCCGGATCCGCCTCGGGCGGGACGCACCCGACTGCGCATGCGGCCGGGGCCGGGGCCGGCGGGCTCGGGGCGGGCCGGGGGCCCGGGGGGCGGTGGGTGCAGCGCAGTGAGGTGGCGGCCGACGCGCGGTTCTTCGGGCTGGGCGGGCGGGCCGCGGGGCCGCGGCTGCGGGACGGGGCGTACCGGCTGTGGAACACGGACCCGAAGGGGGGCTTCGGGCCGGGCGTCGATCCGCTGTACCTCACGATGCCGGTGCAGATGGTGGTCGCGGACGCGGGCACGCACCTGGTGTTCCACGACAACTCCTGGGACGGCCGGGTGGTGCTGCGGGAGGGCGAGGAGGGCGCGGGCTCGGGCGCGGACCGCCCCGGGTCGAGCGAACTGCGCATGGAGGGCGGGCCGCTGCGGTGCTGGGTGCTGGTGGGGACGCCGGCGCGGGTGCTGCAGGGCTGGTCGGGGCTGACGGGCGCGGCCGCGGTGCCGCCGGAGTGGGCGCTGGGGTACCAGCACGCGCGGTGGGGCTTCGGGAGCGCGGCGGAGGTGCGGCGGGTGGTCGAGGGGTACGCGTCGCGCGGGCTCGCGCTGTCGGCCGTACACCTGGACATCGACCATTACGACGGGCACCGGGTGTTCACGGTGGACGAGGCGGCCTTCCCCGATCTGCCCGGACTGTCCGCGGAGTTGCGGGAGCAGGGGGTGCGGCTGGTCTCGATCGTGGATCCGGCGGTGAAGGCGGGGGACGCGGTGCACGTGTCGGGGCTCGCGGTGGGGGCGGACGGCGCCTTCGTGCGGGACGCGCGGGGCGAGGAGGTGCGCGGTGAGGTGTGGCCGGGCGAGTGCGCGTACCCGGACTTCACGGATCCGGCGGTACGGGAGTGGTGGGGCGGGCTGTACGAGGAGCGGCTCGCGCAGGGCTTCGCGGGTTTCTGGCACGACATGAACGAGCCGGTGTCCTTCGCCCCGTTCGGGGACGCCACGCTGCCGCGGTCGGCGCGGCACGCGATGGACGGGGCCGGCGGGGACCACCGCGAGGGGCACAACGTGTACGCGCTGGGGATGGCGCGGGCGGGGTGGGAGGGTCTGGTGCGGCTGCGGCCGGCCGAGCGGCCGTTCCTGTTCTCCCGGTCGGGCTGGGCGGGCATGCAGCGGTACGGGGGCACCTGGTCGGGCGATGTGGAGACCAGTTGGGAGGGGCTGCGGGCTTCGCTGGCCCTGGTGTTGGGGCTCGGGCTGTGCGGGGTGCCGTACTCGGGGCCGGACGTGGGCGGTTTCGGCGGGTCGCCGTCGCCGGAGTTGTACGTGCGGTGGCTGCAACTGGGGGCGTACCTGCCGCTGTTCCGCACCCACTCGGCGATCTGGGCGGGACGGCGGGAGCCGTGGGAGTTCGGGCCCGAGGTGGCGCGGCAGGCGGCGGAGGTGATGGCGGAGCGGGAGCGGCTGCGGCCGTACTTCGTGACGCTGGCGCACCTGGCGCGGCGGACGGGTGCCCCGTACGTGCGGCCGCTGTGGTGGGGGGCGACGGAGGACCGGCGGCTGCGGGACTGCGAGGACTCGTTCCTGCTGGGCGACGCGCTGCTGGTCGCCCCGGTGCTGGAGTGCGGGGCGGACCGGCGGGCGGTACGGCTGCCACGGGGCCGGTGGTACGACACCGCCACCGGGGCGGCGTACGAGGGGCCGGGCCAGATCCTGCTGGACGCCCCGCAGGGGCGGATACCGGTGCTGGCGCGGGCGGGGTCCCTGTTGCCGGTTCGCTCCGCGGGGAGTGGCGGGCTGGAACTGGAGGCCTGGGCGCCGGCGCGGGGGCGTACGGGTGGCGGGGTGGTGATCCGGGACCCGGGGCCGGGGTTCGGGGCGGGTTCGGTCGAGCGGTACACCGTGCGGTGGGCGGGGGACGAGGTGGTGGTGGAGACGGAGGGGGGCGACTCCGTCGAGGGGGTCACGGTGCGGGGGCTGTAGGGCGGTGGCCGGGGTCAGGGGGCGGGTGCGGGTGGGCCGGTGCCGGTTCAGGATCGGGGCTACGGCCCGGACCCCGCGCCTCAGACGCCGGCGAGGCTGAACCGTCGCCCGGCGGGGCCGGGATGGTGGCCGGGACGAGACCGGCGGGTGCCGGTTCAGGATCGGGGCTCCGCCCCCGGCCCCGCGCCTCAAACGCCGGCGAGGCTGGAGAGGGTGCTACGAGGTGTATGTGCCCGCGAACCAGGCGGCGGCTGCCTGGGTGTGGAGGGGGAAGGCCAGGGGGGATGGGGATCGGAGGATGTGCCAGCCCGTGGTCTCGTCCGTCGGCTTCGAGGCGGGGAGGTCGGCGGCCGGGCGGGGCGGGAGGAGGCCGAAGAGGAGGAGGTGGCCCGCCGGGGAGCTCAGGGCGTCGGCCAGGGTGACCTCGGAGGCCGGGGCCGTGATGCCGGTCTCCTCGCGGAGTTCGCGGACGACGGCGTCGCGCCAGTCCTCGCCGAAGTCGATGAAGCCGCCGGGCAGGGCGATGCCGCCGAGGGCCGGTTCGATGGTGCGGGTGATGACCACGAGGCCGGTGCCGTCAACGTCCTCGACGGGCAGGAGGGTGACGGCCACCGGGAGCGGGTTGCGGTAGGCGGTCGCCCCGCAGGCGGTGCAGGAGCGGGGCCACTCGTGGGTGGAGTACGGCGCTCCGCAGGTGGAGCAGTGCGAGTCCTTCAGCTGTGCCGGCATCCGGCGATGGTATGCCAAGGGATATGCGGATGACGGCTGTTGTGGGTGTGCTCGCGGTGCTGGCCGGCGGGGCGGTGCCCGCCGGTCCCGGGCCCGGGTTCGTGGCGCTGCGCGAGGTGGATCCGAGTGTCCGGCAGGACATGCGGTACGCCGGTGCGCGGAATTTCACCGGCGGGGTGGTGGACGGGTACGAGGAGCCGGCGTGCCTGCTGGCCCGGCCCGCCGCCGAGGCGCTGCGGCGGGCGCAGCGGGGGCTGCTGCGGCGCGGCTACGCGCTGCGGGTGTACGACTGCTACCGGCCGCAGCGCGCGGTGGACCGGTTCGTGCGGTGGGCGCGGGAGGCGGACGGCCCGGAGGACCGGGCACGGAAGGCGGAGTTCTACCCGCACGTGGACCGGAGCCGGCTGATTCCGGAGGGGTACATCGCGGCGAAGTCCGGGCACAGCCGCGGGAGCACCCTCGACGTGACCCTGGAGGAACTCTCGGGCAGGGAGGTCGGCATGGGGACGCCCTTCGACTTCTTCGATCCGCTCTCGCACACCGACGACCCGCGGATCACGGGCGCCGCCCGCGCCAACCGGCGGTTGCTGAGGGGGGCGCTGGCCGAGCATGGGTTCGTGAACCTTCCCGAGGAGTGGTGGCACTTCACGTACAAGCCGGAGGCGTATCCGGACACGTATTTCGATTTCCCCGTCTCTGTCGCCGCCGTCCGGCCGTGAGTACCGTGCCCGCATGACTTTCAGCTCGTACAAGGAATTCTGGCCGTACTACGTCGCGATGCACTCCCGGGCCGCCACCCGCTGGATCCACCTCACCGGCACGCTCACCGGTCTGGCCGTGACCGCCTACGGGCTGGCGCGCGGCCGCAGGCGCTACCTCGCCGCGCTGCCCCTGATCGGGTACGGGACCGCCTGGCCGGCGCACTTCCTGATCGAGGGGAACAACCCGGCCACCTTCGGCAATCCGGGGTGGTCGCTGCGCGGGGACGCGCAGATGATCCGGATGATGCTGGCCGGGCGGGACGCGGAGCTGGGCGAGATCGCCCGGAAGTGGCTCGCCGAGAACCCGTGCCAGGGGTGTCCGCCCGTGACAGACTTCTGACGATCCGTCAGAATCTGGCTTGGGAGGGGACTTGGCACGCACACGTACACCCGTCGTGCACGGGTGGTTCACCGAGGACGGTCCGGACGGCGGCTTCCGGCTGCTCGGCACCCGGTGCTCGGCCTGCACCGCGGTGTTCTTCCCGCGCGAGGACGCGTACTGCCGCAATCCGCACTGTCCGGGCGGCGGCGGGCTCGCCGAGGTGCCGCTGTCCCCGCGGGGCCGGGTCTGGTCCTGCACCGACGGGCGCTACCGGCCGCCCGCGCCGTACGTGTCCGACCCGGACGCGCCCTGGGAGCCGTACACACTGGTCGCGGTGGAGCTGGAGGCCGAGGGGATGGTCGTGCTGGGGCAGGCGGCTCCCGGGGTGGGGGTCGCCGATCTGGCGGTCGGGACGGAGGTCGAGGTGGTGGGCGGCGTACTGAACGAGGACGCCGGCACCGTCTGGACCACCTGGCGGTTCAAGCCGGTGGGAGGGGTGGCATGAGCGTCGCCGACATCGCCGTCCTCGGGGCGGGCATGCACCCCTGGGGCAAATGGGGCCGCAGCTTCGTCGAGTACGGCCGGACCGCCGCACGGGCTGCGCTCGCGGACGCCGGACTGGACTGGACGGACGTGCGGTCGATCGTCGGCGCCGACACCGTGCGCTCCGGATATCCGGGCTACGTGGCCGGTGCGACCTTCGCGCAGGCGCTGGGCTGGCAGGGCGCGCGGGTGACCAGCGTGTACGCGGCCTGCGCCTCCGGGGCGCAGGCGATCGGCGCGGCCCGCGCGCAGATCCTGGCGGGCCTGGCCGACGTGGTCCTCGTGGTGGGTGCGGACGCGGCGCCCAAGGGGTTCTTCGCCCCGGCGGGCGGCGATCGGCCGGACGATCCGGACTGGCTGCGGTTCCGCGTGCTGGGAGCCACGAATCCGGCGTACTTCGCGCTGTACGCCCGGCGCCGGATGGCCGTCCACGGGGACACTCCGGAGGACTTCGCCCGGGTCAAGGTGAAGAACGCGGCGGCCGGGGCGCTCAACCCGTACGCCCGCTACCGCAAGAGCGTGAGCGCCGAGGAGGTCGCGGCCTCGGCGGTGGTCGCCGATCCGCTCCGGCTGCTCGACATCTGCGCCACCTCCGACGGGGGTGCGGCGCTGGTGCTGAGCAGCATGGACTTCGCACGCTCGCGCGGGGTGGCCGATCCGGTGCGGATCCGGGCGGTGTCCACGGTGACGCCGACGTATCCGCGGACGGTGCTGGACCTGCCGGACATCGCCACCGACTCGGCGGTGGCCGTGGACCCGGCGGCCGGCTCCTTCCGGTCCTCGATCGCGCGCGCCGCGTACGAGGAGGCGGGACTCGGGCCGGACGAGCTGTCGCTCGCCGAGGTGTACGACCTGTCCACCGCCCTCGAACTGGAGTGGTACGAGGACATCGGGCTGTGCGCGGAGGGCGAGGGGGCGAAGCTCGTCCGGGAGGGGGCGACCGCGCTGGGCGGCCGGATACCGGTCAACACCAGTGGCGGGCTGGCCTCCTTCGGGGAGGCGGTGCCGGCGCAGGCCATCGCGCAGGTGTGCGAGCTGACGTGGCAGTTGCGCGGGACGGCCGGGGACCGTCAGGTGCCGGGGGCGAGGGCCGGGATCACGGCCAATCAGGGGCTGTTCGGGCACGGGTCGGCCGTCGTCGCCGTGCGCTGAACAGCTCGTGTTGTCCGAACGCTTGACGGCCCCCTGCGGCAGGTTCACACTCGCTCCACAGTCCCGCGCCGCGACCGGGACCCCGAACCCCCCGTGAGAGCTGCGGCCCGTACCCCAGTCGGCGGGGGTACGGGTCGCCTCCATGCCGGGCCCGTCGTACGGGCGCCGCTCCCGGCCCCTCGTACGGGCGCCGCGCGCGCTCCTCGTACGGGCCGCCCGTCAGGCCCCCGCCGAGAGGCTCCGGCGCCGCTCGCGCGCCAGGGACATCGCGTGTTCCACGACCCCCACCAGCACGTCCTTGACGGACTCCCGGTCGCGTGCATCGCACAGCAGCACCGGTACCCCGGGGTCGAGATCGAGCGCCGTCCGTACGGTCACCACGGGGTGCCGGTCGGCGCCGTCGAAGCAGTTGACCGCGACCACGAACGGGATCCCGCGCCGCTCGAAGTAGTCGACGGCCGCGAAGCAGTCGGCGAGGCGGCGGGTGTCGGCGAGGACCACGGCGCCGAGCGCGCCCTGGGCCAGCTCGTCCCACAGGAACCAGAACCGGTCCTGTCCGGGCGTGCCGAACAGGTACAGCACCAGGTCCTCGCGGAGCGTGATGCGCCCGAAGTCCATGGCCACGGTGGTGGTGCTCTTGCCCTCCACTCCCCCGGTGTCGTCGACACCGACGCCCGGCTCCGAGAGCCGTTCCTCGGTCCGCAGCGGTCTGATCTCACTCACCGCACTGACCAGGGTGGTCTTGCCCACCCCGAAGCCGCCCGCGACCAGGATCTTCAAGGTCAGCGGTTCGACCGGCGACACCGCGTGCATGGCACCGGTGCGGCTAAAGCGCCCGAAGGCCATCGATCACCTCACGCAGAATGGATTCATCGGGCAGTTCGGCCGGTGGTACCGGCCTGGTCACGTGGACCAGTTCCTCATCGACCAGGTCACCGATCAGGACGCGTACGACCCCGACCGCGAGGTCGAGGTCGGCGGCGAGTTCGGCGACCGACTGGGGTCCGCCCCGGCACAGCCCGAGGATGTGGGCGTGTTCCGGGGAGAGGGTCATGTCCCAGACCGGATCGTCGGCCGCCGCTTCGGCGACGACGAGCGCGATCAGGTCGAGGCGGTGCTGACCCGCGTGGCTGGTCCGGCCGCGGGTCATGGCGTACGGGCGTACGACGGGACCCGCGTCGTCGTCGAACCACTGCGCGGGGTCGGGGCCGTCGGCCGACGGGTCGACGGCGAAGCCGAAGCCGGCGGGGATGTCGGTATCGGTGTCGGTGTCGGTGTCGGTGGAGTGGTCCTGGCCTGAATCGCTCATGCCGTACGACTCACCCTCCGGCTGGCAGCCCGGTGCGCGGGGCGGTCGCCAGGTGGTCGCCCACTCGCTTGACCATCAGCGTCATCTCGTACGCGACCTGCCCGACGTCCGAGTCGGCGTCGGCCAGCACGGCCAGGCAGCTGCCGTCGCCCGCGGCCATGACGAAGAGGAAGGCCTCGTCGAGCTCGACCACGGTCTGGCGGACCCGGCCGGAGTCGAAGTGCCGGCCCACGCCCTTGGCCAGGCTGTGGAATCCGGAGGCCACGGCCGCCAGGTGCTCGCTGTCCTCACGGGTCAGGTCCTTGGAGCTGCCGGTGGGCAGGCCGTCGCCGGAGAGGACCACCGCCTTGCGGATGGAGCCGACCCGGTCGACGAGCTCGTCGAGGAGCCAGTTGAGCGGGCCGGAGCCGCGGCCCCTGGTGTCGTTGCCGGTCTGCGGTGCGGTCATCGACCGTCCCCTTCGTTCTCGAATCCTGGACCGCCGGCGGCGGAGGTGCCTGCCTCGGTCTCGGACTGCTGCGGTGCGTGCTGGTTGCGACCCGCCGTCCAGCCACGCTGGAGGGCGGACATGCGCGTACGTACGTCTTCCGCGTCGCGGTCGGCCACCTGGTCGGTGGCGGCTTCGGCGGGTGCGGTGGACGGGGACTTCTTGAGCTGGGGTGCCAGGCTGGCCTGGCGGACCCGGCGGGGAAGCCCGCCGGTACCCGGGCCGGGTGCGGGGTCCGTGTCACCGGATCCGGCCGCGGAGGCGGAGGCGGAGGTGGGCTGCGTGATCATCGACACCGGACGCTCCACCCGGCGGCCGTGCTCGGCGACCAGGGTCGGCGCGGGGCGGCGGCGCGGCAGCGGCACGGCTCCCGCCGAGCGGGGGCCGTCGGATCGCGAGGCCTCCACGCGCTGGGTCTCCAGCCGGACGGGGCCGGTGGGGGCGAGCGATTCGCGGTCGCGGTCGCCCTTGCGGGCGCCGCCGCGTTCGGTGTGCCGGTCCGTGTGCGGGCGGTCGGCCGGGCTCAGGCCCAGCAGGGCGCTGCGGGGGGTGCCGTTCGGCGGGGTCTCGTCGTCGAGGGTGGCCATGACGGGGCGACCGGGGGCGCCGGGGCGGCCGGGGACGCCGGCGGTGGTGCCGTCCAGGGCCGCGGGGTCGTCGAGGCCGTCCAGCGGGTCCAGGCCGCGGCCCACGAGCGGGGCCTCCAGCTCGACCGGGCCGCGCAGTTCGGCGGCCGGCAGCGGGCGGCCGGAAGCGGCGCGCTCCACCGCGGCCGGCGCGGGCCGCTCGGACGGGGTCCGGCCGGTGTGGCCGGCCGGCGCGGGACCGCCGGCCCGTAGGGACGGGGCGGCCCCGCGGGCGCCGTCGAGGCGCACGCCGTTGCCGTTGGTCTCGGGGGCGTCGGTGAGCAGCGCCACGGGGAGGAAGACCACCGCGGTGGTGCCCCCGTACGGGCTGGGCTGGAGGACGACCTTGACGCTGTGGCGCTGGGCGAGGCGGCTGACGACGAACAGGCCGAGGCGGTCGGTGTCGGAGAGTTCGAACTCGGGGGTCTCGGCGAGCCGGAGGTTCGCGTCGAGCAGCGCCTCCGGGGTCATGCCGAGGCCGCGGTCGTGGATCTCCAGGGTGAAACCGTTCGCCACGCGCTCGCCGTGCACCTGGACCGCGGTGTGCGGCGGTGAGAACACCGTGGCGTTCTCGAGGAGTTCGGCGATGAGGTGGGTGATGTCGGCGACGGCGGGGCCGACGATGCCCAGGCGGGTGAGCCGGCGCACCTCGATGCGCTCGTAGTCCTCGACCTCGGCGACGGCGGCCCGTACGACGTCCATCAGCTGGACGGGCTTGCGCCACTGGCGGGAGGGCGCGGCGCCGGAGAGGATCACCAGGCCTTCGGCGTGGCGCCGCATGCGGGTGGTCATGTGGTCGAGGCGGAAGAGGTCGGCGAGTTCCTCGGTGTCCTCGGTGCGGCGTTCCATGGTGTCGAGGAGCGTCAGCTGGCGGTGCAGCAGCACCTGGTTGCGGCGGGCCAGGTTGACGAACACCTCGGAGACGCCGCGGCGCAGGTCGGCCTGCTTGACGGCGGCCTCGACGGCGGCGCGCTGGAGGGTGTTGAGGGCCTGGCCGACCTGGCCGACCTCGTCCTTCTCGTATTCGAGGTGGGGCGACTCGGTCTCCACGTCCACCTGCTCGCCGGCGGCGAGGCGGCGCATCACGCCGGGCAGCCGCACGCCGGAGGCCTCGTGGGCCTCCTTGCGCAGTCGGGACAGGTCGCGGACCAGGTCGCGGCCGATGCGGACGGAGAGGATCAGGGACACGGTCAGGGCGAGGAAGCCGAGGATGCCGGCCGCGGCGGCCTGGACCATGACGTCCCTGGCGACGGGCTCGATGCGCTCCTGGTAGCGGTCGCCCGCGGCGGTGTTCATGGCCGCGAGGTCGTCGAGGACCTTGACGGCGGCCTCGTCCCACTGGGCGGCGGTCACGCTGCGCGGCTTGTTGACGGCGCCGCCCGCGATGAACCGCTCCTCGGCGTCGCGCAGGGGCTTGCTCTGGGCGTCCTTCCAGTACAGCTCGAACCGCTCCCGGTCGCCGGCGGGGAGGGTCACGAGGTTGAACTCGTAGAGCAGCGTGCGGTTGGCGGCGAAGTCGGAGACGTTGCGCACGTCGGGCGCGGTGACGTTGCGCGCGGCGAGGGCGGCGGCGACGACGGCGTCCTCGCGGGAGAGCAGCTCGCGGGCGCGGCTGATGCCGACGAGGGCGCGGCCCTCCTTGTCGACCTCCACGTTGTCCAGGCCGTGGAGGTTCATGAGGAAGTCGTAGCAGGGGTCGACGAGCCGGTTGTAGAGCTCCAGGGCCTGGGTGGGGTCCAGGGCGTTCTGGTCGACGGAGCGGCGCATGGCGCCGATGCCCTGGAAGGCGGAGACGATGGAGCGCAGGCGCTGGGAGCTCTGCGAGCTCAGCTCGTCGATGACCTTGGGGTCGCGCGCGCTCACGGTGATCTGCTCGACGGCCTGGTCGGTTTCGGCGCGGCGTTTGGTGAGTTCGGCGGTGGCGGTGGCGGCCCGGGGGTCGCCGAGGACGACGAGGGTCTGGCGCCGTTCCTTCTGGATGACGCGGACGACGTCCTCGATGGGGTAGCCGACCTTGTCGATCACGTAGGCCACGTCGAGGAGTTGGAGCGCCTCCCGGCCGGTGATGGCCGTGGCGAAGCCCCAGAGCGCGGTCAGGGAGACGAGCGGCACAAGGAGCAACGCCACGATCTTCCGGCGGATGGACTTCCCGCGAAAGCGCATGGCCTCCCCAGCCTCCCCCAGGTCAACCCCGTTACCGGGGGTCGGTGTTCCGTCATTTAAACGGCGTGAGCCTACTACTGCTCCGGAGCGGGTTCGAAGGCGTGTCCGGACGTTTTCGGCCTGACCCCTGGAGGAAGATCACCAGTTGTCCGACACTTCCGGTCAAGTGCCGCCCGATATGTGGCAGATGACACTTGGTGAGGCGTCAGTTCCTGCAACCTGATGGATGGCTGGAATTGTTTGTTCCGCGATCAGAGCGGCCTGTGGAGGTGTCCGCGGTTCGGGAATCTCTCGGTGGCGTCGGACGTCTGTCTGTTCGAGGGCCGCGTCGGGGGTAGACGTGGTGGGTAGGCATGGCGGACCGCGGCGTGGGGAGTGAGCGGACCATGAGCAGTGACGAGGACGGCGGGGCGGGTTCGGGCGCGTACGCGGAGGTGGCGGGGCGGGGGCTGTGGGTGGAGGAACCGGCCCGCCGGCGCCGGATGCCCGATCCGGTGCGGACGTCCGCGGTGCGGGCGGTGGTGATCGTGGCCGTGACCCTGACCCAGGCGACGATCACGTTCTTCCTGACCCTGACCGGGTCGTGGCTGGCCCTGCCGATGGCGCTCTGCGCGATCGCGGGGACGATCGTGGCCACCTGGGGCGCACTGGACGTGTTGATCACCCGGCAGATGTGGAACCAGCGGTACGGGGTCCTCTCGGAGCCGAGCAGCACGGCGCGCCGGCGCAGCCGCGAGGCCCGCAGGACGGCCCGCAGCCGCGAGGCCGCCCCGGGCCGAATACCCCGCGAGGACGGCCCCCTGGCCACCTCCGGGCCGTACACCACGCGCTGACGGCGGGCCCGGGCCCTGGCGCCGAGCGGCGCGGGGGCGCGGGGGCGCGGGGGCGCGTCAGGGAGGAACGCCGCGCCTCAGGAAGGAACGCCGCTGCGGCGGAACATGCGGGTGGCCGTGATCTCGCCGTGGATGGTCTCCTCCTCCGGGGACTGCTGCGGCAGGCCCGGGCGGAGGTGTTCCTCGACGCTGATGTACTTCAGACCCGCCCGCAGGTCCGCGTCGTTGCGCAGCCGGATCACCAACGGGAACTCGGCGAGCGCCGTGGTGTCGAACAGGCCCGTCGTGTAGAGCAGTTGGACGCCCAGCGCGTCGGAGACGGCCCGCTGGAGCTCCAGCAGGTACGTGGCGTTCGCGCGGCCGATCGGGTTGTCGAGGAACAGCGTGCCCGCGTGGCGGTGCTTGTCGCGGCCGCGGTCGTTGCTGCGCAGCGCCGCCATCGTGCAGTAGAGGGCGATCGCGGCGGTCAGCAGCTGCCCGCCGGAGAAGACGTCTCCCATCTGGCCGACGGGAACGCGTTCGGCGCGCAGCACCGCGTCCGGCTTGAGGATCTCCACGGAGATGCCCTTGGGTTCGAGGGCCGCCTGGACACCCCGCAGCAGCAGGGACATGCCGTCGCGGCGGCCCTCGCCGAAGGAGGCGGTGCTGTTCTTCTTCACGGCCGCGCGGGTGGCCTCGTCGATGACCTCGCCGAGCCGTTCCGTGAGCGTGGCCTGGTCCGGCTCCTCGAAGCGGATCCGCAGGAACTCCTGGCCCGACCATTCGCCCAGGCCCTCGGGGAGCTGGGAGAGGCGCTGCGCGGAGCGGAGCGTGGCCAGGGCGGATTCGACGAGGCCTCGCAGGCGGTCGACGATGCTGTCGCGGTTGCGCTCCAGCTGCGCCAGCTCGTCGGTGAGGACGCGCAGCCGGGGGGCGAAGGCCGCCGCCCAGGCCGCCGCGTGCTCGGGCAGGGCCGCGGCGGGCAGTTCCCGGATCTGCTGGCGCGCGGGGGTGCGTACCTGCTCGTAGCGGGTGGCGTTGGCGTGCCGGACCAGGATGTCGCTCGCCTCGCGCACCGCGGACTCGGCGGCGGAGAGGTCGGCCGCGCAGCCGCGCAGGGAGCGGCGGGCCTCGGTGGCCGACTGGCGGGCCTCCTCCAGGGTGCCCGGGTGGGGCACCGGCTCCTGCTCGTCCTCGGCGTGCGTGTGGTCGCGCAGGAGGTCGCGCAGCAGGGCGGCGGTCTCGTCGAAGCCGCCGGCGCCGTCCTCGGCGGTGCGGTGGGCGCGCAGCAGGTCCGCGTGGGCGGCGCGGGCGCTCTCCACGGCCGCGGTGTGGGCGGCGAGCTGGGCGGTGGCCGTACGGAGCAGGGCCTGGGCCTGTTCGACGTCCCCGGGGACCAGTTCCTCGGGCAGTTCGGTGTGCGCCTCGCCCTCGGCGGGGGCGTGCCGCTCGGCCTCGCCGCGCAGGCGGCCGAGCTGCTCGCTGGCGGTGGACGCGCGGGTCTCCAGCATCTGCACGAGGGACTCGGCGCGGGCGGCGGCGGCCTGCCGGGAGGGGCCGTCGGCGCCGTCGGTGCCTTCGAGGAGCTGGGCGGCGCGGGTGCGGACCTTGTTGGTGAGGCGGTCGAGTTCGGCGAGGGCGGCGCTCTCGTCGCTCTCGGCGCGGGCCTGTTCGGCGCGCAGGTCGGCGCCGACGCCCACCTTCTCGTAGAGCTGGGAGGCCGCGCGGTAGGCCTCCCGGAGGTCCGGGAGGGGGACGCGCGGGCCGTCCGCGTCCGCGTCGGGCAGCTGGTCGGGGGCGCCGGCGATCTCGGCTCGCTCGGCGCGCAGGGCGCGGGCGGTGCGGCGGGCGTCGTCGGCCGCGCGCTGGGCGGCGCGGCGGTCCTCGTCGGCGGCGCGGGCGCGGTCCAGGCAGACCTCGGCCCGGGCCTCGGACTCGGCGGCCTCGTCGGCGAGTTCGCGGAGCCTGGCCTGCCAGCCGGCCCGCTCGCGCAGGCGGTAGGCGAGGCCGGCGAGGGCGTCGGCGACGCGGCGGGCGCGCTGGGCCGTGTCCTGGCGCTCGTCGCGGACGCGGGCGGCGTCGGCGGCGGCCTCGTCGGCCTCGGCGCGTACGGTACGGGCCTCCGCGAGCTCGGCGTCGGTCTCCTCGGCGAACGCCCGGGCGGCCGCGGCCTGTTCCGCGAGTTCGGTGAGGCGGCCGGGCGGGCAGCCGGTGCGCCAGGAGGCGAGGCGGGCGGCGAGTTCGCGGTCGCCGGAGAGGCGGGCGGCGAGCTCGCGGATCTCGGTGTCGCGGGCGCCGGCGCGGGTGCGCAGGGCCCGGCGCTCCTCGTCGGCGGCGTGCTCGTCGTGCATGGCCGGGTTCGGCGGGACGAGGAAGACCGCGGTGTCGGTGTCGGCCGCGGGCGGTACGGGCGCCAGCAGGGCGGCCGCGGTACCGACGGCGACGGTGGAGCGGGGCAGGAGGGCGGCGCCGGAGAGGACCTCGCGGGCCCGGCTGTGGGTGTCGGGGTCGGTGATGACGACGCCGTCGACGAGTTCGGGGCGGGCGGCGAGGACGGCGGCGTGGTCGGCGGGGTCCACGGACTGGGCGAGGTAGCGCCAGCCGGGGAGGGCCGGGATGCCGTGCTCTCCGAGGTACTCGACGGTGGCGAGGACGTCGGGGCCGGGCGGCAGCAGGCCGCCGTCGCCGAGGGCGCCGAGGATGCGGGAGTCGTCGGCGGCGGCGGTGCGCAGCTCGAACAGCTGGCGTTCGGCCGCGGCGACCCCGTCGGTGAGCAGGGTGCGCAGGTCGTCGGCGTTCCGGTCGAGGTCCGCGACGGTGAGCCCGCCGCCTCCGGCGGCCGTGGTGTGACCGGGGGACGCGGCGGCGGTGCCGGGGTGTCCGGCAGCGCCGGAGGCGGTGGCCGCGACGGCCGCGTCGGCCCGCGCACCGGCGCGCGGGTGCGGGAGGAAGGCATCGGGGACCTGCGGGAGGCCCAGCAGCTCCGCCAGGCGCGGCGCGGCGGCGAGGGAGGCCGCCGCCCGGTACTCGGCGTCGTGCGCGGCCTCGGCCGCCTCGGCGGCGTCCGCCGCGCGGGCGGCGGTGAGTTCGGCGCGGGATTCCGCGGCGGCGGCCTCGCGGGCGGCTTCGGCGCCGGCGCGGGCGGCGTCCCGGGCCTCGTCCCAGGCGGCCACGGCGGTCTTCTCGGCGTCGGTGGCGGCGAGGGCCGCGCGCGCCGGGTCGGCGTCGGGGGCGGAGTCGTCGAGCCAGCCGGCGCGGACGGCCTCGGCGGTCTCCTGCTGGACCTCGGCGAGGCGCGAGCGGAGGTGTTCGGCCTCGCTGCGGGCCCGCTGGGCGGCCGTGGCGGCGGCGGTGGCGTCGCGGTGGGAGTCCTCGCCGGTGGCCTGGAGGGCGGCGGAACGCTCCTCCTCCTCGTTGGCGAGCCGTTCGCCGTGCTCGGCGGCGGTGTGCAGGGCCCGTACGAGCTCACCGGCGGCCGTGGCGCGCGCGGCGAGCGCGGGGGCGGCGTCCCGCTCGGCCTCGCGGATCGCGACGGCGACGCGGGCGGAGCGGTCGGCGGCGGCGCGGTGGCGCAGCACGGTCTCGGCGGCCTGCCACGCGGAGTGCAGCGTGCGGGCTTCGAGGAGTTCGCGGCGCTGGGCGGCGGCGGCCTTGTCGGCGACGGTCAGGGCCAGCGAGGCGTGCCGGTAGGCGAGTTCGGCGGAGACGGCGGCGCTGCGGGCGCGGGCGGAGTCGGCGGCGGTGACCTGGTGGGCGGCGGCGGTGACCCGCTGGGCGAGGTCGGCGGCGCGGCCGCGTTCCTCGGCGGCGCGGGCGGACAGCCGCCGGGCGAGGGTGCGCGTACGGCGTTCCGCGCCCGCGTGGACGTCGCGCAGCCGGGAGCGGGCCCCCGCGGCCTCGACGATCTTGGTGAGCAGGTCCACGGAGCCTGCGGTGAAGTCGCGTTCGGCCATGAGCTCGGCACGGCGGCCGAGCTTGTTGCCGAAGCCGTGGACGAGGTCGGCGAGGCCGTCGGTGTCGCGGGTGTCGGTGACGGCGCGCAGCAGGAGGTCGGTGAAGTCGGAGTCCTTCTTCACCGCGAAGAGGCCGGCCGCCTCGCCCTCGTCGGCGTTCATCTCGCGCTGGTAGCGGAAGAGTTCGGGGTCGAGGCCGAGCTCGGTGAGGTGCTCGTTCCAGCGGTCGTGGATCTCCTCGAAGTACACCTCGAGGTGCGGGTACGCCTTGCCGGCCTCGGTGAGCGCGTCGCGGAAGCCCTTCATCGTGCGGCGGCGGCCCTGGGCGCCGGAGGCGCCTTCGACGGGCGGGCGCACGGCGGTGGCCTCGGCGACGGGCAGGTTGTCGAGGCCGAGGCCCGGGCCGGGGCGGAAGGAGTACCAGGCCTCGGCGAACTTCCGCGGGTCGTTGGAGACCTGGCGGCCGCGCCATTCGCTGACCTTGCCCACGACCACGCACTCGCCGGTCTGGGTGTGCTGCCACTCCAGGGCGACGTGGCCGCAGTCGTCGGCGAGCAGGAACTTGCGCAGGACGCCGGAGCTGGCGCCGCCGAGGGTGTTGCGGTGGCCGGGGAGCATCACCGAGAAGATCAGCTTGAGGAGGACGGACTTGCCGCCCCCGTTCTCCAGGAAGAGCACGCCGGCGGGCGCGGGGCGGCGCGGCGGGCCGGTGGGCTCGTCCTCGAAGAACTCCGCCTGGGCCGGCGCCGGGTGGGGCACCGGTTCGCCGACTCCGCGCAGGTCGAGCACGGTGTCGGCGTAGCGCGCACCGGCGGGCCCGATGGAGTAGAGGCGGATCCGGGACAGCTCGTACATGGCGGCGGACTCTCGTGGTGTCTGGTGACTCAGGGCGGACGGAGGACGGGTGGCTCAGGCGTGGAAGGGGAGCCCGGCATCGGCGGCCAGGTCCAGGTCGTCGCCCTCGGGCGGCGGCAGGAGGGTGGCGGAGCCGTCGCTGACGGGGACCACGCCGAGTTCCAGGAGTTCGGCCATGGCCGCGCTGCCCGCCATGTCGCGGACCTGGAGCTGGTAGCGGGGGGTGGTGCGGTAGGTGCCGCCGGACTCGTCGCCGGTGCGCTGGAGGAAACCGGAGTCGGTGAGGAAGGCCGCGGCCTTGCCGACGATGCCGGTGGTGGAGCCGGCGAGGCGGCGGGCGTCCTTGGTGGCGCCGGTCGCGCTGCGGCGGGAGTAGACGCGCCAGGCGGCCTCCAGGCCGGGGGCGTCGGAGGCCGGGTCGGTGTTCTCGCCGGTCTCCTCGGCGCGCTCCTCCAGGCGGCGGCAGGTCTGCCGGACGAAGGAGTCGACGCCGTTGACGGTGATGCGGCCGATGTAGCCGTCGTCGGCGAGGTCCTCCGGGCGGGGGAAGGCGAGGGCGGCGACGGCGAGGTGGGCGAGGCCGTGCAGGAACCGGTCGGCGGAGTCGGCGGCGGTGCGGCGGGCGTAGTCGCCCATTCGGACGGCGAAGACGGAGTCCTCGCCGGCGGCCACGGCCATGCCGGCGCGCGGGGACACCTCCAGGACGACGAGGCCGAGGCCGGTGGCGACGGCGTCGGCGAGGCGGCCGAAGGCGGGGTCCTCGCGGTAGCGGCGCAGCAGCTCGGCGTACTCGGCGTCACGGGCGGGGAGCAGCTTGGGCTGCAGCCCGAAGGCGACGAGCCGGGCCGCGTCGGCGGCGTCGGCGGGGGTCACCGCCGGGCTCGGGACCGCGACGGGGGTGGCGGGAGCCGCGGGCTCGCTCCACGCGGGGTGCTCGGCGTGGTGGTCGCTCACGGGTGGGTCTCCTCGGCGGTACGGGTGCGACGGGCGGTGCGGGCGGTACGGGCAGTGCGGGCGGTACAGGCGGTACGGGCAGTACGGGCAGTACGGGCGGTGCCGACGGTGATGGCAGTGCGGGCGGTGCCGACGGTGACGGCGGTACGGGCGGTGACGGCGGTACCGACGGTGACAGCGGTACCGACGGTGACAGCGGTACCGACGGTGACAGCGGTACGGGCGGTGACAGCGGTACGGGCGGTGCCGACGGTGACGGCGGTGCCGGCGGTACGGAGCATGCGGCAGCGCCGTGCAGGGGACTCGGCCTCGCCGGCGTGGTTCGCGACGCGCGGGCGTCCGGCCGGTGGCCCGGCCCCATCCGGCCTCGCCGGCGTTTGGGCAGGGGGCACCTCCCAGCGGTAGCTGGGGGAGGGTCCGGGCAGATCCCGGTGCCCGGCGGAGCCGGGTTTCCCGGGGCTCCGCCCCAGACCCCGCTCCTCAAACGCCGGCGAGGCTGACGCGGGCGCAGGCGCAGCCGTGTGGGCGCGCCGCCGGGCGGCCGCGAGAACCGTCTCCCGCCCGGCCAGGGCAGCGGCGGCGGCGGCGCCGGTCATGACGCCTCCGCGCGGTCCGCGGCCATGCCGGCGGCGTCGAGGAGGGCGGTGCCGACGATGAGGTCGGCGCCGCCGAACTCGGGGTCGTCGAGCTGCGTGCCGTCGTCCACCGCGAAGAGCAGCCGCTCCTCCCCCTGCCGGTACGCCGTGCCGACGGCCGGGCTCGCCGCGTGGACGGCCAGCAGGGCCACCAGGTACGGCAGGTCCGGATCGCTGCCGCGGGCCTGCGCGAGGAGCCCGGACAGCCGTCGGGGAGCGTCGTGCGGGAGGTCCAGGAGCTCCTTCGCGGCGGCGAGCTGCTCCTCGCTGAAGCGGCTGTCGTCCGGGGTGGCGATGAGGTCCGGCTCCGGCATCTCCACGCCGAGGTGCTCGCGCTCCACGGGCGGGGTGAGCAGGATCTCGACCAGGTCGCTCACCCGCACCGAGACGGGCGTGCGCAGCCCCGCGCCGGAGGCGAAGAAGGCGGCGGTCACCCGGCCGGCCTGTTCCAGGGGCAGCGGCAGGAGCGGGGCCACGAGCTGGCCGTACAGGTCGATGCCGGAGCGCGGCGTCGGGGCGGCGAAGGCCTGGCGGTCCTGCTCGGCGCGGAACAGCGGGCCCGCGTCCAGCAGCCGGGACTGGAGCTGGGTGTGGCGGCGGATGCAGTCCTTGACGATGTCGACGAGCTCGGCGGCACGGCGCTTGCTCTCCGGCTCCTCGGCCTCGTCGCGCGCCTTGCGGATGTTGGTCAGGATCGCGTTCTCGTGGCGGTAGCGGTCGGCGACGTGGTCGAGGGCCTCGGCGATCATGTCGGGCACGGCCTGCAGCCAGTCCACCGCGCGGACGTTGCGCCGGGTCGCGTCCAGGGTGCGGCGCAGCGTCTCGGCGTACTGGACCGTCCGGTAGCGGGCCTGTTCGGCGGCCAGCTGCGCGTCCGCCAGCCGCCCGCGGCTGATCAGCACCTCCAGCTTGACCTCGGCGGCGATCTGGGCGCTGGTGACGTCGGTGTCGAGGGCGCCGACCAGGACGTTGACGGCCTCGTCGGTGGTGCGCAGGTAGACGGCGCCGCCGTAGCCGGGGACCTCTTCGATCAGCTTGAAGTCGTAGTCGCGGCGGACGTAGACCCCGTCCGGGCCGAAGGTGCCGTAGATCGCGCGGAAGCCGCGGTCGACGCTGCCGACGTTGATCAGGTTCTCCAGCACCCAGCGGGCCACCCGCTCGTGCTCGGCCGCCGGGCGGGAGGGGGCCTGGGCCGCGACGCGCGGCAGCAGCCTGGCCACTATCTGCTCGTGGTCGGCGCCCGTGTCGAAGTCCATGTTGAGCGTGACCAGGTCGATCGCGGCCAGCGCGACCTCCGCCATCGCGTAGATCCCGTACTCGCCGGCCAGATTGGCCTTGCGTACGTCGAGGTCGTGCAGCGGGGCGGTGCAGGCGAGGGCGCGCAGCCGCCGGGCCAGGCCCTCGTCGGCGGCCGGGCCCGGCGCCGGGGACGGGAGGGTCTTCGCCGGGGCTGGGAGAGTCACGGACAAAGACTAGGTCCTGTTGCTGACAACATCCCAAACGGCATGGTTCGGCCGGATCGTCCCCGGCCGGACCGTGGGGCGCCTGCTCTACGCTCAGCGCATGGATTCCATGATCGCATCCTCTTCGGTGGTCGACCTCAACGCCGACCTCGGCGAGGGATTCGGACGCTGGACGCTCACCGACGACGAGGCCCTGCTCTCCGTCGTCACGAGCGCCAACGTGGCCTGCGGTTTCCACGCCGGCGACCCGTCCATCATGCGCCGGGTCTGCGAACTGGCCGCCGAGCGGGGCGTACGGATCGGCGCGCAGGTCTCCTACCGCGACCTGGCCGGCTTCGGACGGCGCGCGATGGACGTCCCGGCCGCCGAGCTGGCGGACGAGGTGGCCTACCAGATCGGCGCGCTGGAGGTGTTCGCGCGGGCGGCCGGCTCCCGGGTGTCGTACGTGAAACCGCACGGCGCGCTCTACAACCGGACCGTGCACGACGGCGACCAGGCCGCGGCCGTGGTCGCGGGCGTCCGGCTGGCCGCCGGGTCCGGTGCCACCGGGGGCCTGCCCGTCCTGGGGCTGCCCGGGTCGCTCCTGCTCGCCGCCGCCGGCGAGGCCGGGCTGGCCGCCGTACCGGAGGCCTTCGCCGACCGCGCCTACACGCCCGCCGGGACGCTGGTGCCGCGCACCGAGCCGGGAGCGGTGCTGCACGACCCGGACGCGGTGGTGGCGCGGGCCGTGCGGATGGCCGCCGGGGGGACGGTCGTGGCGGCCGACGGGTCGGCGGTCCGGGTGGCCGCGCGTTCGCTGTGCCTGCACGGGGACACCCCGGGGGCGGCCGTCCTCGCGCGGCGGGTCCGGGAGGCGCTGGGCGCGGCCGGGGTCCGCGTGGAGGCCTTCGCGTGAGGACCCTCGTGGTGGGCCGCGAGGCGCTGCTGATCGAACTGGACTCGGCGGCGGAGGTGGCCGCGCTCCACGCCGAGCTGCTGCGCCGCCGGGACGCGGGCGGGCTGGGTCCCGTACGGGACCTCGTGCCGGCGGCACGGACGGTCCTGCTGGACGGGGTGCGGGACCCGGCCGCGCTGGGTGCCCGGATCGCCCGCTGGGAGGTGCCCGCGCTCGCGGAGGCGGAGGGGCCGCTGGTCACCGTCCCGGTGCGGTACGACGGCCCGGACCTGGCGGAGGTGGCCCGGCGGTGGGGGGTGTCCCCGCGGGAGGTGCCGGGCATCGTGGGCGGCATCGGCTTCCGGGTGGCCTTCTGCGGGTTCGCCCCCGGCTTCGGCTACCTGACGGGGCTCCCGGAGCGGTTCCACCTGCCGCGCCGGGACACACCGCGTACGGCCGTCCCGGCGGGCTCGCTGGCGCTGGCCGGCGAGTACGCGGGGGTGTACCCGCGCTCCTCCCCCGGCGGCTGGCAGCTGATCGGCTCCACGGACGCGGTGTTGTGGGATCCGGAGCGGGAGCCGGCGGCGCTGTTCGCGCCGGGCGTCCGGGTGCGGTTCACGGAGGCGGGCCGTGACTGAGCTGCTCGTGGTGCGGCCGGGCGCGCTGACCACGGTCCAGGACCGGGGGCGCCCCGGGTACGCGCACCTGGGCGTCCCCCGCTCGGGGGCGCTGGACACGGCGGCGTACGCGCTGGCGAACCGGCTGCTCGGCAACCCGCCGGACGCGGCGGCGCTGGAGACGACCCTGGACGGGACGGGGCTGCGGGCGCTCGCCGCGACGGTCGTGGCGGTCACGGGCGCACCCTGCGCGGTACGGGTCTCCGGTCGCCCGGCGGCCTGGGGAGCGGCGGTCAGGCTGCCGGCCGGGGCGGAACTGGAGGTGGGTCCGGCGGAGTCGGGGCTGCGCAGCTACGTCGCGGTGCGGGGAGGCCTGGCCGTCCCGCCGGTCCTCGGCAGTCGCTCGGCGGACCTGCTGTCGGGCCTGGGGCCGCCCGTCCTGTCGGCCGGGATGCGGCTGCCGGTGGGCCCGGCCGGGCCGGATCCGGTGCCCGGGGCGGACGTCTGCGCCCTGCCAGGGCCGCCCGCGGAACTGCTGCTGCCGCTGCGCCCGGGGCCGCGCGCGGACTGGTTCGCGCCGGCTTCGCTGGCCGGGCTGTGGCGTGCGGAGTTCCGGGTGTCGGCGAGGTCCAACCGGATCGGCCTGCGCACGGAGGCGGGGCCGCCGCTGGTCCGCGCCCGGCCCGGGGAGCTGCCGAGCGAGGGCATGGTGCTGGGCGCGGTCCAGGTCCCGCCGGACGGCCTGCCGGTGGTGTTCCTGGCCGACCATCCGGTGACGGGCGGCTATCCGGTGGTCGGCGTGGTCCCGCCGGGCCCGGCCCTGGACGCCGCGGCGCAGGCCCGGCCGGGGACTCCCGTGCGCTTCCTCCGGTCCCGGTGAAACGTTTTCGGGGGCTCCGGCCAAGTACGGAGTGAGGGAGCCGACCGGGCCCCCGACGCAGGGGAGGAACCAGGGTGCGAAGCCCAGGACGGAAGACCGGGCCACCGGATCTCACCACGCACGAGGGATTCGGCGCGTTCTACGAGGAGCACATCGACGCCGTGCTCGGCTTCGTCACCCGACGGGTCGCCGACCCGCACCTGGCGGCGGACCTGACGGCGGACATCTTCCTCGCGGCGATGGGCTCGGCTTCCGGTTATCGGCCCGACAGGGGGGCGCCGATCGCCTGGTTGTTCGGGATAGCCCGCAACGTCCTGTCGGGCCACGCCCGCGGGCTCGCCCGCGAGAGCGGCGCCCTGGCGCGGCTCAGCGGCCGCCGCCTCCTCGAGGACGAGGACGTCGCGGCCCTGGAGGAACGGATCGACGCCCAGCGGGCCTTCAGGTCCCTGGCGGAACGTCACGCCGCCCTCTCCGAGCCGCTGCGCGCGGCCCTCGACCTCGTGGTCGTCGACGAACTCACCCCGGCCGAGGCCGCCCAGGCCCTCGGCGTCACCCAGGCGACCGTCCGCGTCCGCCTCCACCGGGCCCGCCGCGCGCTGCGCGGCGCCGAACCCGCAGCCGTCACCGAAACGCCGTTGGAGGCAGCCCGATGAGCACCAGGCCCAGCGGGTTCGAGGACCGGCTCAAGGCGGCACTGCTGGCCCGCCTTCCGGAGGAGGCCCCGGCCCCGGCTCCCGTCCGCTCCTTCGCCCGCCGCTACGGCATCCCGCTCGCGGTGGGCGTCGCGACGGCCGCGGTCGTCGCGGTGATGACCCTGGCCGGAGACAGCGGCGGCAACGGCTCCCTGCCCGCCGTCGGTCCGACCGGCTCGCCGAGCCCTCCGGCAACGGGCGTGCCCGAGATCAAGAAGGACCCGGACGGGTCGCTCCGGTTCAAGCTGCCCGAGCAGCAGCAGGTCCCGGCCCTCGCGGCCCGGCTGAAGGAGCTGGGGGTGCAGGTCGCGCTGGTTCCGAAGCTGCCGCCGTCCCAGTGCGGCTCCGAGCTCTACGGCGGGGTCGCGGGCTTCGATCCGATGGACGACCCCGAGGCCCAGATCCTGCAGCGCGGCGATGACGCGGTCTTCCTCAAGGTCAACGCGAAGACGGTCCCGCCGGGCTACGCGCTCGCGTTCGCGTGGTCGGAGCACTACCCGCTGGGCGATCGGGCGTTCAGCTTCAACGTGGTCGAGAAGGCCAAGGTCCCGCCCTGCACGATCGACAACTCGGAGGGCCTGGAGGCAGCACTGAAAGCACGTACCGAGCCCCCGAAGGACCCCGGCAGGACCATCGAGATCCCCGCGCCCAAGCCCGCCGACCTGTCCGAGGTGGTCCGGAGCCTCCAGGCACAGGGGGTCAGCGTCGCGCTGACCGAGCTGAAGCCCCGGTCGGAGTGCACGCACCTGGGCGGCGGGTACCTCCGTCGTCAGGCCGACCCCGAGGCCGAACTGACCTGGGGGCGGGAGAAGAGCACGTTGAGGATCAACGCGAAGACGGTCCCTCCGGGGTACACGCTCGTTTTCACGAAGCCGACGAGCGGGTCGGACCCCGGCGCCCCGGTCAGGTACGGCGTGAAGCAGACGTCCCAGGTCACGCCCTGCGAGATCGACCACTCGCTGGGCAACGGGACACCGGCCGGGTGAACGCCTGGCGACAGGCCGAGCGCGGGGAGCGGCGGGGGCGTTCCCGGACCCCCGCCGCACCGCCCGCCGCGTCGTAGCGGTGAGCCCCGGCCCCGGTCCCCTCAGGGCCGGGGCGGCCGCGCGCCCGCGACGAGGCGGGCGACGATCAGGTGGTGGAAGGGCTCGATGGCACGGAAGTACAGGCGGCCGACCGGCTTGTTGAAACGGACCACGGTGGTGCAGACACCCTCCGTGCCCTCCGAGCCCTCCGAGCCGGCCATCGGCCGCACGGCGAACGAGGCGCGGAAGTCCAGGTGTTTGTCGTCGTCCCCGCAGAGGACCTCGTCGTCCCCCACCGACAGCACCCGGAACGGGCCCACCTTCAGGCCCGGTTCGATCCGCATGTCCCGCGCCGGGCGCCCCCGCTCCTGTACGCGGAGTCCGAAGGGGGCGACCAGGCGGTCGCGCAGCGACATCAGCCGGCCGGTCCACCCGGGGCGTCCCGTGAAGACCAGCCGGGCGAACTCCACCGCACCGGTCCCGGGCGGCAGTTCGACCGACACGGCGTCCACGTGGTCGAAGGACCCGAGGCTCGCTCGTGCCGCCTCGACCACGGGTACCGCCCGCCTGCGTACCGCCTTGCCCATCACGCGCCCCCTACACGGCCGACTCCGGGGCGATCCGGCTCCGGACGGCCGACTGTACGTCCTCTTCCTCGGCGGGATCCGTCGCCAGGCGGCGCAGCCGGGGTGCGACCCGGGCGTCGGCGGTCTCGGCGTGGTGGGCCGCCACCTCGCGGGTGGTCTCCTCGCAGTCCCAGAGGCATTCGACGGCGAAGCCCGCCGCGAAGGAGGGGTCCGTGCTGGCGAGGGCCCGTGCGGCCCGGCCGCGCAGGTGGGAGGAGGCCGTCTCGCGGTAGATGTGGCGCAGCACAGGGGCGGCGCAGCCGATGGCGAGGCGGCCGGCGCCGTCCACGAGGGCGTAGAGCTGCCGGGTGTCGGGGCCCGAGCCGCGGACCGTGGAGCGCAGGGCGCCGAGGACCAGTTCCGCGTCCTCGGTTCCGCCGCGGGCGGCCAGGATGGCCGCGGCGGCCGCGCCCAGGGCGTCGGGGCGGTGGATCCAGCGCCGGGCCCGTTCGACGGCCTCGGGGCCGCACATGCGTTCGTAGGCGGCCACGGCGGGTTCGTCGGCGGCGGCTTCGATGAGGTCCAGCACGGCGGGGTTGTCCGGCTCGGCGAGGACCAGGTGGTGCAGGGCGGTGGCGCGGGCGGCCTCGCCCGAGGCGCCGGCGGCGGCCGCGAGGATCGCGGAGCGGTCCTCGGGTGCGGCGACCGCGGCCAGGCAGCGCGCGGCGGGCACGTGCAGCGGGGTGCCGCGGCGCAGACCGTCGGCGGCCCAGTCGAAGACGGCCTGGACTCCCCAGCCGGGCCGGGGGCCGCTGGGGGTCAGCTGGCGCTGCCAGCGGTCGAAGGAGCCTTGCCGGCGGGCGGCGCGCAGGCGCTCGCCGTGCTGCGGGGTCTCCTCCCACAGACACCACGGCCGGGGCTCGTAGGCGTCGCGGACGGCGGCGGCCAGCCGCGCCTCGCCCTCCGCCGTGGCGGGGAATCTGGCGAGGACCGGCGTGGCCAGGGACCGCAGGCCTTCGTCGTCGTCGCGCAGGGCGAGTTCGTCGAGGGCCCAGGCCCAGTTCGCCCCGGAGCCGGCGTACCGGCGCAGCAGCATGAGCGCGTCGTCGCGGCCGTACGAGGCCAGGTGGCCCAGGACGGACAGGGCGAGGCCGGTCCGGTGGTCCTCTTCGTCGACGAGGTCGTCGGCGCTGAAGAGGTGGTGCTCGATCTCGCCCAGCGGACCGTTGAGGTCCAGGAAGAGCCGGGCGTAGTACAAGGAGCGGTTCTCGACCTGCCAGTCCTGGCGCGGGTCGCGGAGCACGCACTGGTTGAGGGCCTCGAGGGCCTCCGCCCTGGGTGCCGCGAGTGCGTGCAGCGTGCCGTCGCCACGGCCGCGCTGGAGGAGCCCGAGCAGGGTACCGCTCGGTGCTATGACTGGTTCGAACATGGGAATGGCCTCAAATCAAGCTGGGGACGCAACCGGGAATCGGGATTCACAGGGCCGCGTAACAGCATGTGAGGACGTCCGCCGTCATGTTCCGCTCGATGTAGACCATTGCCTTCTCACTCTCGTCAGTTCTTCGTGACCATGGTGGCCGGGCCGGGCTGGGACACCCTTCGTGTCCTACCCGCTCCGGCCCGCCCCCCGTGCTCGCGAATCGAATCCGACGCCATGATGGCCCAGCCGGTTTGTGCACCGCGACCACATTTACGGCCGCCGTGACCAACCTGTGAGGTCGGGAACCGGCCGGGCCCGGCCAGATCCGAGGCAAAAACGGACTACTCGGCTCCGAAAAGTTCCAGCAGGTCGGCCTTGGCGAACATGCGCGCCGTGTCCACGGCGGAGGGCGTTCCGGCCGTCGGATCGGCCCCGCCGGCGAGCAGCGCGCGGATGACGGCCTCCTCGCCCTTGAAGACCGCCCCGGCGAGCGGGGTCTGGCCGCGGTCGTTGGCGCGGTCGGCCTCGGCGCCCCGGGCCAGGAGGGCCGACACGGCGTCGGCGTGGCCGTGGTAGGCGGCGAGCATGACGAGGGTGTCGCCGCGGTCGTTGGTGAGGTTCGCCGGGACCCCGGCGTCGAGGTAGGCGGTGAGCGTCTCGGTCTCACCCTGACGGGCGAGGTCGAAGATCTTGGTGGCCAGTTCGATGACGTCCTCGTCGGGGACGTCCTGGGAACCGGCGCCTTCCGCGGCGTGCTCGCTCATCGTTCGTTACCGCCTTTCACTCGTTGCTGACATGGTCCGCCCCGCAGCCCCGTCCCCAGGACGGGCGGGCAGGGGGGTGCACGGCACTGCGTCCGTACGGGTGAATCGCCAGGGTAGCGCCCTGGCCTGCGCATGTCCGGGTCGGGCCGAGGCAAGGATCACCCTCGCCCCCCGGTGCGCCGGACGCGCCAGCCGGGCTGAGCCGGTCAAGTGAAAAACTCGCGGATTCACCCGTATGCACCTTTTGTCGCATTGATACTTGCTGTGAGCCTGGAAGAACTGATGGTGACTGTCCCCACCAACCAGGAGAACCCCTCATGGTCCTGTCCATCTCAGGCGTGGTCCTGCTCGGCATCATCTGCTTCCTCTTCTTCAAGAAGGACGGGATGAAGCTGACGCACGCGTTCGTCTGCGCGCTCTTCGGCTTCTTCCTCGCCGGCTCCGCCATCGCCCCGAGCATCACGGCGAGCACGGCGAGCCTCGCGAGCCTGCTCGGCGGGATCAAGCTCTAGCCTGGCCATCGCGCAGCGCCACCAGCAACACCCGAAGCACCCGTCACACCCACAACTCCAGGAGACGCCCGTGGCCCGGCGCCCACTTCCCCGCATCCTCAGCAGCGGCACCGCGTCGCTGTCCCGGGGCCGCGACCTCGCTCGCACGGCCGCCGACACCGCCACGGACGTCCTCCATCCGCTCCTCACCATCGGACGCGGCCTGCGCGTCCTGGCCTCGGCCGGGCGGCGCAGATGGTCCGAGACGCCCAAGGACAAGCGTGGTCCCGCGCTGTTCCTGGGAGCCGCCTGCGTCCTCGTGGTCGCGCTCGTCCCCTACGGCCCGCTCCTCGCCCTGATCACCCTCATGGCGGCCGCGGCCTGGCACGGACGCGACCGCACCGCGGCGAAGGCCGGGCCCAGCGATGCCGAGACCGAACGGCTCGGCTCCCTCTACGAAGCCCTCGTGCCGTACTTCTCCATTCCGGAGGACCCGAACCCCCTCTTCGCCCACGGCGGGGACTGGGACAAGGCCTTCAGCGGCTACGAGTTCGACGAGGCGGGCCGCATCACCCGGCTCCACATCCGCTACCCGGCCTACTTCACCGATGGCGAGGCCGCCTCACGGGCCCGGATCGAGGCACTGCTGCACGCCAAGTCCGGGCGCGGACGGGAGTATCTCTTCGACTGGGACGAGGAGGGCAACCAGCTCGACCTGAGCGTGCTGGCGGCGCTGCCGACGGGCATCGCCGCCCAGCCGTTCGTCACCTCGCCCGGCGAGACCGTGCTCGGCTTCACCGACGCGGGCGGCGTGCAGCGCACCCTGCCCGTCCTGGAGGGCGACGAGCCCCGCGACGTGCCGCCGGTGATCTGGCGCACCGGGCCCCGCTCCACCGAGCCCCACCTGCTGGCCGTCGGCCAGCCCGGCAGCGGCACCTCCACCCTGATCCGCTCCGTCGCCCTGCAGGCCCTGCGGCACGGCGGTGACGTGCTGATCGTCGACGGCGGCGGCAGCGGCGAGTACGCCTGCCTCTCGGGCCGCGCCGGCGTCCTCGCCGTGGAATGCGGGCCGACCGGGGCGCTGGCCACCCTGGAGTGGGCCGCGCAGGAGACCGAGCGGCGCCTCATCGCAAGCCACCGCGCCCGGGAGTCCGGCCGGCCGGCGCCCGAGGACACCCGGCGCCCGCTGTGGATCCTGCTGGACCAGCCGAGCGTGCTGGCCCACCTCGCGGTCGCCGAAGGGGGCCCCGACCCGCTGGCCCAGTTGCAGGTGCCGCTGCGGCACGGACGGCCCGCGCACGTGACGGTGGTGGTGGCCGAGCACTTCGATCACCTGGAACTGCTGAACGACTCCGTCTGGCAGCACACCCGCGCCCGGATCGTCCTCGGGCCCGCCGGGATCCAGCAGATCGCCGACGTGCTGGGGCTGCCGCCGCACACCACCCCGACGGCCCAGGTGCCGCCCGGCCGCGGCTACGCCCGGCTCGGCGCGGGTCCCGTGCACCGGCTGCAGGTGCCCGCCACCCCGGACCCGTACGACGAGGCCACGCACCCGGCGTACCGCCGGGCCGTGCTCGAACTGCTGCCGGACCGGCTCGCACCGGGCGGGGGCGGTGGACGGGACCACGGCACGCCGGACAAGCCGCTCCACGGGAACCCGCCCGCACAGGGCTCGGCTCTGGGCGCCCCGGAGATCCCGGCCGAGGCTCCTTAGGCCTGTCGCGCCGGGGCCGGGCGCGCACCGGGGCATCTCCTCGGACGCCGAACGTGGCGAGGGGTCGGAGCGTGAGAGGTGGTTGCATTCGGCGCCCTGCGGGGACGCCCCGGCACACGCCCGGCCCGCCACGACCAGCGGGCAGCGGGTCCGGCGGTTACGCCACGAACGTGCGCGGCGGTTCCGCGCCGCTGCCGCCGGCGCCCGTGCCGACCAGCCGGGCCGCCGCCGCGAGGCGGGAGGCGGCCTCCTCGGCCACCGGCCCGCCCACGGTGAACGGCAGCCGGACATAGCCCTCGAAGGCCCCGTCCACGCCGAACCGCGGCCCCGAGGGGACCCGTACGCCGACCCGCTCCCCCACCTCGGCCAGCCGGGACCCGGACAGGCCGCCCGCGCGGGCCCACAGGGTGAGCCCGCCTCGCGGAACCTCGAACTCCCAGTCCGGCAGCTCCCGGCGGACCGCCGCGACCAGCGCGTCGCGGTTCTCCCGGGCCTGGTCGCGGCGGATCCCGACGGCCTCCCGCCAGCCCCCCGTGCGCATCAGCCAGTTCACGGCGAGCTGTTCCAGCACGGGCGTGCCCAGGTCGGCGTAGGCGCGGGCGGCGACCAGGCTGCGGATCACGTCGGGGGCGGCGCGGACCCAGCCGATCCGCATGCCCGCCCAGAAGGCCTTGCTGGCGGAGCCCACGGTGATGACCGTGCTGCCGGAGGGGTCGAAGGAGCAGACCGGGCGGGGCATCTCGAGCTCCGGGTCCAGCTGGAGTTCCAGCATGGTCTCGTCGGCTACGAGGACGGTGCCGGCCGAGCGGGCGGCCGCCACCATGGCGCGGCGCTGCTCGTCGGAGGCGAGGGCCCCGGTGGGGTTGTGGAAGTCGGCCACGACGTAGGCGAGGCGGGGGGCCGAGTCGCGCAGCACCTGCCGCCAGACGTCCATGTCCCAGCCGGCCAGCCCGTCCGCCATGGCGACGGGGACCAGGCGCACCCCGGCGGCGCGCATGAGCTGAAGGATGTTGGCGTAGGACGGCGACTCGACGGCGATCCGCTCCCCGCGCCCGGCGAAGAGACTGCAGATGGCGTCGATCGCGCCCATCGCGCCGGTGGTGACCATGATCTGCTCGGGCATGGTGGGGATGCCCTGCTCGGTGTAGCGGTCGGCGAGCATCCGGCGCAGCGCGGGCAGGCCGGCCGGGTAGTCGCCGTGGGTGTGCGCGTACGGGGGCAGTTCCTCCAGTGCGCCCTGGACGGCCTTGGTGAGCCAGGGCTCGGGGGCGGGGAGCGCGGCGCAGCCGAGGTCGATCATGGAACCGAGGGACTCGGGCGGCAGCGGTTCCAGGCCGCGCGCGGGCAGCGGGTTCCCGGCCGGTACGGAGGTCCAGCTGCCGGCGCCCCGGCGGGACTCCAGGAACCCCTCCCCGCGCAGGGCCTCGTACGCGGCGGCGACGGTGGTGCGGCTGAGGGAGAGGGAGACGGCCAGCTCCCGCTCGGCGGGGAGCCGTGCGGCGACCGGGACGCGGCCTTCGAGGACGAGGAGGCGGATGCCGTCGGCGAGGGTTCGGTACGCGGGCAGTTTGCGGGCGCCGGGGACCGTGGGGCGCTCCTGCTGCGAGGTGATGAGGCGGGCGAGCTGGGCGGCGCCGACCGCCGAGGTCCATTCGGCCATTGCGTCCGGTCCACCTTCGTCGGATTGGCCTCGACGGCGGGTGCCGGAAGCCGGGATTGGATTGATGCCTGCGGGCCCAGACTGTCACGCGCCAGTCCACTTCCACCAGGGGGCGATGGACCGGGGGCCGGCCGGGGGACCGGAGGGGCGCCGGATCGGCATCCACCGTGTCCGCTGCCGTGTCCGCCGCCGCGCCCGCCGTTCACCTCGCGGACCACCGTTCCCTCACGTCACGGGGGATACTGCCGCCGTGACGCACGTACGCCTTCGCCATCCGTATCTGGACCACCCGGCTCCGATCCCCTTCGCGCACCGGGGAGGTGCCGCGGACGGGCTGGAGAACACCGCCGCCGCCTTCCGCCGGGCCGCCGGGGCGGGCTACCGGTACTTCGAGACCGATGTGCACGCCACGGCCGACGGGAAACTCGTCGCCTTCCACGACTCCACGCTGGACCGGGTCACCGACGGCCGGGGCCGGATCGCCGAGCTGCCCTGGAAGCAGGTCCGCGAGGTGCGCGTGGCGGGCACCGAGCCCCTGGCGCTCTTCGAGGAGCTGCTGGAGGAGTTCCCGGACGCCCGCTGGAACATCGACGTCAAGGCCGAGTCGGCCCTGCACCCGCTGGTCAACCTGATCGCGCGGACCGGGATCTGGGACCGGGTCTGCGTGGGTTCCTTCTCCGAGAGCCGGGTGGCCCGCGCCCAGCGGATCGCCGGCCCCCGGCTGGCGACCTCGTACGGCGTACGCGGGGTGCTGGGCCTGCGGCTGCGCTCGTACGCGATCCCGGCGGCGCTGCGCGTGGGCGCGGTGGCGGCTCAGGTGCCGGAGACCCAGGCGGGCATCCGTGTGGTCGACCGGCGCTTCGTGCGGACCGCGCACGAGCGGGGTCTCCAGGTCCACGTGTGGACCGTGAACGAACCGGAACGCATGGAGGCTCTCCTCGACCTGGGAGTCGATGGCATCATGACCGACCGGATCGACATCTTGCGCACGGTGCTGGACCGGCGCGGGGCCTGGGCCTGACACGCTCTTCGGCCGCCGCGCGGGCCCGATGGCCGCTGCGGTACGGGGACCAGCGAGGGGGACACCAGATGAGCGCGGAAGACAGCAGGACGACCGAGGAAGCGGAACCAGCGGAACCGGGGGCCGAGGACGGCAGATCGGCGGCATCGGTCGCGGCCGGGGCGGCCGGGGCGGCCGCGCGCAAGCGCGAGCAGCGGGGCTGGTACTTCTACGACTTCGCCGTGTCGGTGTACTCGGCGAGCGTGCTCACCGTGTTCCTCGGGCCGTACCTGACCTCGGTGGCCAAGGCCGCCGCGGACGCCGAGGGCTTCGTGCACCCGCTGGGCATCCCGGTGCGGGCGGGGTCCTTCTTCGCGTACTCGGTGTCGGCCTCGGTGATCCTGGCCGTGCTGCTCATGCCGCTGGTGGGCGCCGCGGCGGACCGGACCGGGCGCAAGAAGCCGCTGCTGGCGGTGGCCGCGTACACGGGCGCCGCGGCGACGGCCGGGATGTTCTTCCTGGGCGGTGAGCGCTACCTGCTGGGCGGGCTGCTGCTCATCGTGGCGAACGCCTCGCTGTCCGTCTCGATGGTGCTCTACAACGCCTACCTGCCGCAGATCTCCACGCCCGACGAGCGGGACGCGGTCTCCTCGCGGGGCTGGGCCTTCGGTTACACCGCGGGCTCCGTGATGCTCGTGCTGAACCTGGTGCTCTACATGGGCCACGACTCCTTCGGGCTCACCGAGGGCATGGCGGTACGGATCTGCCTGGCCTCCGCGGGCCTGTGGTGGGGCGCCTTCGCGCTGATCCCGCTGCGCCGGCTGCGGGACCGGGCCGTGGTCCGGGAGCCGGGGGCCGGGCCGGCGGTCAGCGGCTGGAAGCAGCTCGTCGCCACGCTGAAGGACATGCGGCGCTATCCGCTGACACTGTCGTTCCTGCTGGCGTACCTGATCTACAACGACGGCGTGCAGACGGTGATCTCCCAGGCCTCCATCTACGGATCGGAGGAGCTGGAGCTGGAGCAGTCCACGCTCATCGGGGCGGTGCTGCTGGTGCAGGTCCTGGCGGTGGGCGGGGCCCTGGGGATGGGCCGCCTCGCGCGGATCTACGGCGCCAAGCGGACGATCCTGGGCTCGCTGGCCGGGTGGGGCGTGACGCTCGCGGTCGGATACTTCCTGCCGGCCCGGACCCCGGTGTGGTTCTTCGCGCTCGCCGCGATGATCGGGCTGGTGCTGGGCGGCAGCCAGGCGCTGTCGCGCTCGCTCTTCTCGCACCTGGTGCCGGCGGGCAAGGAGGCCGAGTACTTCTCGGCGTACGAGATGAGCGACCGCGGGCTGAGCTGGGTGGGTCCGCTCGTCTTCGGCCTGACCTACCAGCTCACGGGAAGCTACCGGGACGCGATCATCTCGTTGGTGGCCTTCTTCGCACTGGGATTCGTGCTCCTGGCGAGAGTGCCGGTGCGGCGCGCGGTGGAGGCGGCAGGCAATCCTGTACCGGAGCGGATCTGAGAGCGGTCCACGAGTGCGCACGGCCCGGATCCGCGAACGAATTCCGAACGAATTTAGACGTTGAAGCAAAGGGCCGGTAGTGTACGCCTTTGGCCTGCCAGGCGGACCGTTACTGCGCGCTCAAGAAGCGTGGACGTTGGGTGACATCTGCTGCCAGATGTGACAAAACGGGCATTGGTGGGTACAACAAGGGGCGGCACGACGGGCGACGCACGACCCGGAGCGGGAATCTATACCGCCGACCGGACGTTGACCGGATGACGACGACAGCGACACCTGTCCTGTGGGCGACCAAGCCCGGGAGGCACGATTCATGAGTGAGCGAGCTCTCCGCGGTACGCGCCTCGTGGTTACCAGCTACGAGACGGACCGCGGCATCGATCTGGCCCCGCGCCAGGCGGTGGAGTACGCATGCCAGAACGGACATCGATTTGAGATGCCGTTCTCGGTTGAGGCAGAAATTCCGCCGGAGTGGGAGTGCAAGGCGTGCGGCGCCATGGCACTCCTGGTGGACGGGGACGGGCCCGAAGAGAAGAAGGGCAAGCCTGCGCGAACGCACTGGGACATGCTCATGGAGCGACGCACCCGCGAGGAGCTGGAGGAAGTGCTGGCCGAAAGGCTGGCGGTCCTGCGTTCCGGCGCCATGAACATTGCCGTGCATCCGCGGGACAGCCGCAAGTCCGCCTGACAGCCGGACGGATACACAAGCCGAGGGGCCCCGCCACACAGTGTGTGGCGGGGCCCCTCGGCTTTCTCGTGCGCTGCGCCCGGCGCCGCGCCGCACCGGGCAACCGGCGCCGGGCGCCGGGCGGCGGTCCTACGGGGTCAGGGGCGGGCGGTGGCCCGTGTCCGGGCCGGCCGGGCCCTCGGGCCGGTCCTCGCGGATGACCTCGCCTTGCACGACCTTGCCGTCGGGGTAGTGGATACGGGCCTGCTGGAAGGCGTCGCCGAAGCTGCCGGCCGGGGCCGAGGCCATCTTGCGCTCCAGCGAGCGGGCCGCGCGGCGGCCGATCCACGCCCGGACGGGCGGGAGCAGGAGGAACAGGCCCGCCACGTCGGAGAGCAGCCCCGGCATCATCAGGAGCAGGCCGGCCAGCATGGTGAGGCCGTTGCCCTGGCCGGGCTGCTGCGGGGCGGGCTGGCGCCCCTGCTGGGCCTGCTGGAAGGTGTCCGACAGGTTCTTGAAGGCGCGTCGCCCGGCGCGCTTGATGACCACCGCGCCCAGGACGATGCCGCCCGCCAGCAGTGCGGCCACGGCGAGCCCGCCGGCCACGTCCGCGACCACCGTGAGCAGCCAGATCTCCAGGATCAGCCAGGCGGCGATGGCCAGCGGGAGGAAGGTTCGGGCGGGCGAACGCCGCCGGGGGGCCGTGGAAATACCGGTCGTCATACGACCAGTGTGCCTGGGGCCGCGTAAAAGCGACCTCAGCCGGAGGTACCGGACATCCCTTAGGGGGTGTCTCGCCGGCCCGGCTTGCCGGTGTCCTTGTCGCCGTCCTTGCCCAGCAGCCTGGCCGCCTGGGCCTTGAGGCCCCACTGGGTGACCCGCCACAGGGCCTCGACCACGATGTCCTTGCTCATCTTGCTGTCGCCGAACTCGCGCTCGACGAACGTGATGGGCACCTCCACCACGCGGAAGCCCTTCCGTACCGCCCTGCGGGCCAGGTCCACCTGGAAGCAGTAGCCCGCGGAGGCCACCTCGTCCAGGCCCAGGCCCTCCAGGGTCTCGCGGCGGAAGGCGCGGTAGCCGCCGGTCACGTCCCGGATCGGGACGTTCAGCATCAGCCGCGAATACGTCGAACCGCCGCGCGAGAGGATCTCCCGGCTCTTGGGCCAGTTGACGACGCGGCCGCCCGGCACCCAGCGGGAGCCGAGGACCAGGTCGGCGCCGGCCAGTGCGGTGAGCAGGCGGGGCAGTTCCTCCGGCTGGTGCGAACCGTCGGCGTCCATCTCGACGATCACTCCGTAGCCGGCGTCCAGGGCCCAAAGGAAGCCCGCCAGGTAGGCGGCGCCGAGCCCCTCCTTGCCCTTGCGGTGCAGCACGTGCACGTGGTCGTCGCCGACCGCGAGCTCGTCGGCGAGCTTGCCGGTGCCGTCGGGGCTGTTGTCGTCGGCGACCAGGATGTGGGCCTCGGGCACCGCCGCGCGGACGCGGCCGACGATCAGCCCGATGTTCTCCGCCTCGTTGTAGGTCGGAATGATCACCAAGGCCGTACCGAGCGGCCCGTAGGTCCGCTGTCCGCCGTCGCTCACTGAGTCCCCTTTTGTGCTCTTGCACGTCCTGTACGTCTGGTCGCAGAGGATGACTTTAGAACAGTGATCGGGGCCCGCGGTCCTTCGGGCCGGTCAGACGCCCGCTGGCTGCGGGCCGCCGTGACCGTTGTCTACTGGACCGCAGGGCCCCGACCCGGGGCCACCTCCCCCAGCTACCACTGGGGGTGCCCCCACCGGCGAAACCTTCCCTCGCCCCCGAGGCGCGGGCGCGCTGAGCAGACGGATCCGTCCGGCACGGACGTCCTGTGGTGGACCCGGCCGAACTTATCCGGGTCCGACCGCCGGTACCGAACCGAGGCACAGCGGATCACCCCTGTGGGCGTACGAATACCTCCCGCCCGCCGACGACGGTGGCGAGGCACACCGGCAGTTCTGATCCGGGGGTCAGATCGGGCAGTCCGGGGGTGCCCGAGCGGGGGTCCGTGGACCAGCGGGCGACCCTGTCGTCGGGGGCCTGGACCACCAGTTCGCCGGTCTGCCAGACCGCGTAGTCGGCCGGGGCGCCGGGTACGAGGATCCCCGCGTCGTCACGGCCCAGTGCCCGCCAGCCGCCCCGGGTGTGGGCGGTGAAGGCGGCCCGTACGGAGATGCGGTGCCCGGGGGTCCGGTGGAAGGCGGCCGCGCGGACGGTGCCCCAGGGGTCGAGCGGGGTGACCGGCGCGTCCGAGCCGAAGGCCAGCGGGACACCGGCCTTGAGCATGGCCGCGTACGGGTTGAGGGTGCGGGCGCGCCCGGCGCCGAGCCGGTCGGCGTACATGCCGTCCTCACCGCCCCAGGCCGCGTCGAAGGCGGGCTGCACGGAGGCGGTGAGCCCCAGCTCCGCGAAGGCCGCGATGGCGGCGGGCGTCATCATCTCGGCGTGCTCGACCCGGTGCCGGGCCGCGCGGACCCGGGCCAGGCCGACCTTCTCGGCGGCCGCCCGGACGCCCTCGACGACGGCGGTGATCGCGGCGTCGCCGATGGCGTGGAATCCGGCCTGGAGGCCCTCCTCGGTGCAGGCCGTCACGTGCTCGGCGACCGCCACCGCGTCCAGGTACTCCGTACCGGTGTGCGAGGCGTCGGCGTACGGGGCGTGCAGGCAGGCGGTGTGCGAGCCGAGGGCCCCGTCGACGAAGAGGTCGCCCGCGGCCCCGACGGCCCCGAGCGTCCTGGCCAGCTCCAGGTCCCGGTCGGCCCAGTACCCGAAGACGCGCGGCCCGGGCCGCTCGGCGGCCAGGGCGAGCAGGCCGGTGAAGTCCTCGGCGGAGGAGATGTCGGGCCCGCCGCACTCGTGCAGGGAGCCGATGCCGAGGGAGGCCGCCTGGTCGAGGGCGGCCCGCTGGGCCTCGGCGCGCTGGGCCGGGGTGACGGCGGCCAGGGCCGCCCGCCGGACGGCGTGGTGGTCGTCGGCGGTCAGCGGCTGGTCGCCGATGGGCCGCACGCCCGGGACGAGGTCGAGCAGGGCCGTGGTGACCACGGCCGAGTGCACGTCGATGCGGCTCAGGTAGAGCGGGCGGCCGCCGGCGGCCTCGTCGAGCTCGGTGCGGCGCGGCGCCCGGCGCTCGGGCCAGCGGGCGGCGTCCCAGCCGTGCCCGAGGAGCACCCGGTCGGCCGGGCGGCTCGCGGCGTACGCGCGTACGAGGTCCAGCGCGGCGGTCAGGGAGCGCGCTCCGGAGAGGTCCAGCCCGGTGAGGGCCAGACCCGCGGAGGTGGTGTGGACGTGGGCGTCGGTGAAGGCGGGCGTGACGAGCGCGCCACCGAGGTCGACGACCTCGTCCACGCCCTGCGCGAAGGCGTCGGCCGCCCCCTCGGAACCGACCCAGGCGATGTGGCCGCGTTCGACGACCATCGCGGTGGCGAAGGGGTCGGCGGGGCTGTGGACCTCGCCCCCGCGAAGGAGGACGGTCCTGGTCGGTGCTCCGGCGGCGTCGGCGGAGTGGGCGGTGCGGTCAGTCATGCCGACCAGTGTCCCGCGTCGCCCACGCCCGGCCGACCACCGGGTCCCCGCTCAGACGCGGGGCGGCCGGGCTTCGTAGGGGGTGGAGAGGACGACCGTCGTACGCGTCGAGACGTGGGCGAGGGCGCGCAGGCGGCCCAGGAGGTCCTCGAGCTCCAGGGGGGAGGCGACGCGCACCTTGAGGATGTAGTTCTCGTCGCCGGCGACGCTGTGGCAGGCCTCAATCTCGGGGACACCGGCCAGCCGGTCCGCGATGTCGTCCGGGGCACTCGGGTCGAAGGGCTTGACGGAGATGAACGCCGTCAGCGGCAGGCCGACGGCCTCCGGATCGACGACCGCCGCGTACCCGCGGATCACCCCTCGCTGTTCCAGACGGCGTACTCGCTGATGGACTGCCGACGTGGACAGTCCCGTGGCCTTGCCCAGATCCGTGTAGCTCATCCGCCCGTCCCGTACGAGCAGATCCACGATCTGGCGGTCCAGCTCCTCCATTGCGCTCATAGCCGCTCAACTTAAGGCCCAAGGGCACTCCAGGCCCAGTGGTGTCCGCCCACTGGAGGCATCTGCGCCAGGCATGTGACCAAGGCCACAGGGGTATGCAAGTGCAGGCCGGTCTGTTGTGGTTACTCGTGACGCTCGACGGGAAGTGCTTGCTGTGGCCGAGGCCGCAGAACCTGCCCGCCCGGCCCACCCAAGGGGGAGTACATCCATGCTGAACACCAAGCGCGCCGGTCGCACCGAACCGGAGCCTCTCGAACCGCTCGATTCCGGGGACGGCACCTACTCGGTGGACACCGAATACGCCGAATACCTCGATGAACTCGACGGATTCGAGATACACCACGCGATCTGCCCCGACTGCGGCCAGTCGATCGCCCTCGTCGCGGACGAGGAGTACCTGCCGCAGCACGCGCTCTGCCTGACCCCGTGGAACCCCTTCGGACTCACGGTGTGCGCGGGCACCGGGCGGCCGGCCACGGACGCGCTGCCCACCGTCGGCATGATCCAGCCGGTCCAGGCCCCCGAGTCCGTCGTCCTGTCGACGACCCTGCCCCAGGGCCTGGACTGGCGGACGCAGCCCTTCTCGCACGTGGGCGGGCCGGGCTCGCGTCCGGTCCGCGTGGTGAGCCCGGTGCTCCCCCGGCCGCAGGCGCAGACGCGGCAGCACCACGCCCAGGCGGCCTGACGACCGCCCGGGCGTCCCGGCGTTCCGCTCCCCGCTCGGACCCCTACCAGTACGTTCCCTGCACCATGGCGGCCAGGCTGGCGTGGTGCAGGATCAGGCTGTCCGGGTCCGCCGGGATCTCGACCTCCCCGAAGTGCGCCTGCCGGTAGGCGATGCGCAGCATCACGATGGCGTGCCGCAGGGCGGCGTAGAGGGTGTGGAACTCCATGTCCCGCGGGATGTGCCCGGTGAGTTCGGCGTACCGGCGCTCCAGGTCCTCCCGGCGCAGGAAGTCCGGCAGGCCGGGCTGCCCGAAGCTGACCGTCAGGTCCTGGAAGAAGCGGTGGAGGTAGACGCTCCAGCCCAGGTCCACCTCGCGGGGGGCGTAGGCGGCCATCTCCCAGTCCAGGACGGCGACCGGCGTGAAGCCGTCGTAGATGACGTTGCCGATGCGGGCGTCGCCCCAGTTGAGGACCGCGGGGCCCTCGTCCGCCGGCCACAGCTCCTCCAGGCGGGCGAAGGCCCGCTCGATGAGCGGTGACGGGGCGAGTCCGCCCACCACCCAGGCGTAATAAGCCCGTTGGGCCTCCACGTGCCGGCGCAGCGGTGTGCCCACACCGTCCGGCAGGAGGAACTCGGCCTCCTCGGCCGGGAACTGGTCGTGCAGGCGGCCCAGCAGCGAGATGCTCGCCTCCTGCAGGACGGCGCGCTCGCCATCGGTCGCGGCGTGCAGCCAGTTGCCCTCGTAGGTGTACGGCATCACATCGGGCGGGACCCGCCCCTCGGCGCGGGCCATCACGAAGAACGGCGCCCCCAGCGGCTCCGGGTCCTCCTCCAGCCACTGCACCCGCGGGACGGGCAGGTCCGTGTGCTCGGCGACCAGACGCATCACACGGTGCTGGCGCGGCATGTCGTACGTCGGGAAGACCGTGTAGGCGGCCGGGTCGGCGGCGAGCCGCAGCGCGCAGGCGCGGATCGGGGTGTCGGGGTGCTCTATGTCGAAGAGCAGGGTCTCGCTGGACATCCCGTTGGATCCGGGGACGGAGACGCCGGTGACCTTCGCGCCGGGGAGCCTGCCGTCGAGCCAGGCGGCAAGGCGCCGGCCGAGCTCTTCGGGCTCCCGGGTGGAGGTACGCGGACGTGGTGCGATGGCCATGAGTGAGCCCCTTCCTGCTACTGGGCGACGGAGGAGTAGTCGGTGAACCCGCTCGGGTCGTGGCGCCCGAAGCTGCCGTGCTCGAAGATGCCGTGCCCGGTCTGCCCGTCGAGGGTGAAACGGGCCGAGTGGTCGGTCACCCCGAAGGCGGCCATGGGGTGGGCGGCGGGGTCGGACAGGTCGTAGACGCGGCGGTCGGTCCAGCCGCGGCCCTGCCAGGTGCCGTGCTGCCAGTCGCCGGCGGGCGGGTAGCCGGCGCCGACGGCCAGCGGCGAGGAGTTCATGATCTCCACACCGAGTTCGATGGGCTTGCGGGACGGATCGCCGAGATGCACCACGGCGTTCTCGGGGTGCCGGCTGCCCGGCCGATAACGGATCTCGGTGTGCGGCCAGCCGAGCTGGACGTCGTGGCGGCCGCTGCCCTCGGGGAAGACCTGCACGGCTTCGTTGAGGGTGCGGTACCCGTCGGCGTCCTCCTGGGCGATGACCATGACGAACCGGTCCTCGAAGCGGACCGGGATCCAGAGCCAGTGGAAGCCTTCGGGCCGGTACTCCTCGGCCGCCCTGCCCCCGTCCTCACCGGGTATCGGCCGCACCCCCCAACTCCGGTCGCGGGTACCGGTCCACTCCCCCGGCGTGAGGACGAACTCCTCCCCCTTCGCCCGGATGACCCCGCTGACACCGCCGGCCTGGACGAAGCGGCGCCCCTCCAGCATGAGGCGGTCGCCGCGCCGCTGGACGTGGTGGGGCTCCCAGACGGCGGGGAACTCGGCGGTCCAGGTGACGTCGTACGAGAGCCCGTCCGGATCCTCCGGGTCCGCCGCGCAGCGGAGCGTGAGCCGCTTGAGCGGAACGTCGACGGTGATGGACAGGGGCCCCACGGACAGGTTCATCCGCTCGTCGGTGAGGGCGTCGGAGGCCCGGACGGCGAGGAGCTCGTCGCCGAGGCGGAGGGTGGCGTAGGCGTCGATGACCCCGGCGTTGGGGTACACGCCGAGGCCGAGGATGAGGACGGCGCGGCCCGCGTGGTCGAAGACGTGGAAGATGCAGCGGTCGTAGGCGTTGCGGTCGCCGCTGACGAGGTGCTTCATCGACAAGGGGGCCTGGTGGATGGGGTACTCGTCGAGCGCGACGGGCCGGTCGACGGACATGGCGGACCTCCTGGACGGCGGGCTTCGGGGGCGGCTCAGGGAATATGACGGTACGTCAGAAACCCTGCCGGGGACCACCCTTCTGGCACGTCCTGACACACCGGCACACCACGCCGTGATCTTTGACCGGACCGTAAACAGCCTGCGGCGCCGCCCCCGGACCCCCGCGCCCCAAAGGCCGGCAGGGCCGGACTATCGGGGCAGCACGGAGCGATCTCCGGCGGCCCATGTCCGACCCAGGACGGCCGGCAGACGCCGAGACGTGCGAAGCGCGTAGCGATCGCATGCGGCCTATGTCCAGCCCAGGACGGCCGGCAGACGCCGAGACGTGCGAAGCGCGTAGCGATCGGCTGCGCACCGGAACCCCGCCGGGAAACCACCGACAGGGCCGCCCCTGCTCCGATCGCCCGGCCCGTCCTCTTGGGGGTTTCTCGGCTGTCTTCGGTTCTCCGTGGCGGGTCGGTCGGTCAAGGGTGGCCGAAGGCCATCGCGCAGCGACGCGACGAAGGAGCGCCCTTGAGGGGCCGGCCCGCCACGGAAGGACGATGAGACCGACGGGAAACCCCCGCGCCCTCCCCGCTCCGCCCAGCGGTACCCGCCCCGGGGACGGCTCGAACGGATACCCGCACCCCGGGGGCGATTACCCGGCCCTTCGCTCCCGCGTTGGCGGTGCATGACCATGCTTCAGGCTTCAACCGGCCGAAGGCGTCGGCCGACGCCGCCAGGTTTCGAAGAATCGGTTCAGCATCAACGCGATCAGCGCGACCCTCGCGACCCTCGCGACCCTCGCGAGCCACAACAGCAGACGCCGGACCCGCCGATCTACCGCGATCTGCTGGCCCGGTGGGCCGACGCCGGCCGCACGCTGCCCGGACGGCGCGACCCGGAGTGGTCCCGGCTCACGTCCTCCCCGGTCTGGCCCACGACCAGCAGCGGGCTGTACTAGCCCGCCGCACCCCGGCCCCGACCCCGACCCCGCCCCGGCCGCGCCCCTCGGCCCCACGCTCCGCCCTCAGGTCAGCGGGTCTCCGGCCCCGCCAGGTGGCGGGCGATGACCATGCGCTGGATCTGGTTGGTGCCCTCCACGATCTGGAGCACCTTCGCCTCACGCATCAGGCGCTCGACGGGGAAGTCCGCGGTGTAGCCGTAGCCGCCGAGGACCTGCACGGCGTCCGTGGTGACGGCCATCGCCGCGTCCGTGCAGAACAGCTTGGCCATCGCCGCCTGGCGCGAGAACGGCTTGCCCGCATCCCGCAGCCGCGCCGCCGCGAGGTACAGCGCCCGGCCCGCCTCGATCTTGGTGGCCATGTCGGCCAGCATGAAGCGCAGCCCCTGGAAGTCGGCGATCGGGTGCCCGAACTGCTTGCGGTCCAGCGCGTACGTCAGCGCCTCGTCCAGCGCCGCCTGGGCCACGCCGATGGCGCATGCGGCGATTCCCAGACGCCCCGCGTCCAGCGCGGCCAGGGCGATGGTGAAGCCCTGCCCCTCCTCGCCGATGCGGCGCGCGTCCGGCACCCGTACGCCGTCGAAGTGCAGCTGGGCGGTGGGCGAGCCCTTCATGCCCATCTTCTTCTCGGGCACGGCCGCCGTGAGGCCTTCCGCGTCCCCGGGGACCAGGAAGGCGGTGATGCCCTTGGGGCCCTCGGCGCCCGTCCGCGCCAGGACCGTGTAGAAGTCGGCGACTCCACCGTGGGTGATCCAGGCCTTGGTACCGGTGATGACCCACTCGTCGCCGTCCCGCACCGCCTTCGTGGTGAGCGAGGCCGCGTCGGAGCCGGCGGCCGGCTCGGAAAGGCAGTAGGCGCCCAGCAGGCCGCCGCCGAGCATCGCGGGCAGGTGCGCGCCCTGCTGCTCCTTGGTGCCGTAGCCGGCAAGGCCGTGACAGGCCAGGGAGTGCACGCTGACGCCGAGACCGACGGTCAGGCGGGCCGCGGCCAGCTCCTCCAGGACCTGGAGGTACACCTCGTACGGCTGCTCGCCGCCGCCGTACTCTCCGGGATACGGGAGGCCGAGCAGGCCCGCCTCGGACAGCAGGGTGAAGACCTCACGGGGGAACCTCCCCGAGTCCTCTTCCTCGGCGGCCCGGGGACGGATCTCCCGCTGGGCGATCTCGCGTACGAGTGCGAGGAGGTCGCGGGACTCCTCGGTGGGCAGCTGACGGTCCACCGGCTGCGGGGCGCGGTCTGTCATGGCGGCGCTCTCCTCCCTGGTCGGGCACGGCGACGACGCGTGAGGTGTGGGACGCGACGCCGGGTCTCGGTGCTCTCACAGCCGATGGTGCCCTCCCGGATCACGGAATGGGCTGTTCAGCGGCTGCGGCGGCTTGAGTATGCCCGATCAGGAGCTTCCCGTCACCGGGGCAAGATCATCACGCTGACCGAACGGTCCTTCGGCAGTGGGAGGTGCCGGACACTCCGGGACGAACTCCTCGATCACCGTGAGTGTCGCGCGCAGCTGGCGCACCAGCAGGGCCCCGAGCTCAGCACGATCGGGCCGCCCCAGCGCGGACCCACCGGCCCCACCGGCCCCACCGGCCCCACCAGATCCCCCGGCCCCGTCAGCACCACCAGCCCCTCCCGCCCCACCGAGCCCGCCGATCCATTCCAGAGTGATCCCTTCCACGGCGGAGAGCCACCCGACGAGGGCGAGCCGGGCGACCGGCGGGAGTGAGCGGCGCCCGTACGCGCCTTCGGCGATGGTGGCGACCAGCTCCTCGCGGACGGCGTCGCGGATGGCGAGCACCTCCGCGTCGGAGCCGACGCCGCCGGTGACGATGGTGCGGTAGGCCGCGCGATGGTGCTCGGCGTAGTGCAGGTACCCGTCGACGGTGCGGCGGACGCGCTCCGCGTTCGGGAGGTCCGTATCGCCGCCGGCGCGGGCGACGAGCTCGGCGACCGACTCCTCGACGATGGCGAGGTAGTAGCCGCGCTTGCTCTTGAAGTAGTAGTAGATCAAGCCCTTGGCGATGCCGGCGTGCTGGGCGATGTCGTCCATGGAGAGTGCGTCGTAGGAGGTGTCGGCGAACAACTTGCGTCCGGTTGCCATGAGTTCGGCCCGGCGAACCTGTGAACGCTCGGTCGTACGGCGCTGTTGACCATGATTCAAATTCAGCCCTAGCCTCGAACCGCCACAACGTGCCCGCAGTATGGCAGCACTTCCCCTGCGCACCGGACGACGTACGGGAGGAACCGTGTCCACCGGCAAGAGCACCCCCGGGCCCGGCGACGACCTCGACCGCGACGCCACCGTCGGCACGGCGCAGAACGGCAGGGCCGCCTCGACCCTGGACCAGGTGGACGGGGTCGCCGGGGAACGGGGGAAGTTCGGCCTCCGGGCCGGGGACATCGAGGTGGCGGGCGTGAAGTCGCACGCGATCGGGATGGCTCTCGGCATCGCGGGGAGCCCTGGCCTTCGACTGGACCCCACCGCACGCGGATGCCGCGGGCGAGGAGAGTCCGTACCGGAGGAGCCCCGACGGCGCCGGCGCCGACGACCGCGGCGGCGGCACGGGCCCGCGCGCACTGGCCGCCGTACTGCCGGTGGTGCTCCTGACGGCGCTGGTGACGGGGGCCGGCGCCCCGGGGGCGGAGGCCGCCCCCGCCGCAGGCCGCCGGTGCCGATGGCCCCGCGGACTCCCTCGACGGCCACCACCTCGCTCTTCGCGCCGCGGGGCTTCGCCCTCGCAGGTACGGCCGAGGTGCCACGGTGGACGGCCGCTCAAGGTGCTGGTGCTGACGATGCGGGCGGCCTCGCCGCGCGACTACCGGCTGCGCGGCCGGGATGGCGGGGGCGAGTACGGGTTCGCCGCCGACTCCCTCGACCTGCGCGGTGACGTCACTTGTACCTGATGCGGTTCAGCGGCCGCATCAACGGGCTGCTGTGCGTCACCTTCAGCCCCGAGGGGCTGCCCGCCGATGTGATCGTCACCGACGGACTGCGGCTGGAGGCCTCGTTACAGCCAGCCGACCTGGGTGACGAACATGGCGACGACGACCACGAGGGTCCAGCCGAGGACGTGCTCCAGCCAGGAGGAGTCGTCCTTGGGGCCTCCCGTGCGGACGAGGTCCAGGGCGGGGGCGGTCGGGGTGGCGCTGTCGGCAGTCATGATGTCCAATGTGCCAGCGTTCGCGGCCTTCGCGGTAGATGACGATGGTCACGTGGTGGCGCGCGTCACACCGCCGGGCCCCCACCACGCCCGGGGTTCGGGAGCGGCGGAGGCCCGGCGGCCTGATCGGGGTGTCGTCAGATGCGGGTGTCGTCAGATGCGGGTGTCGTCAGATGCGGGTGTCGCGGTTGCGGCCCGCCATGCTCGCCATCGCGAGGCCGAGGCAGAGGGCGACGGCTCCGGTGATCACGTTGTTCACCACCGTGCGCGTCGTATCCATCTCTCCGGCGATGACCCACGGGGCGATGATCGTCCACGCGCCGAGCGCGACGGCCGTCCAGGCCATCGCGTGGGTGCGTTCGTAAGCGGATCCGAGACCACCCATGCACAGGCAGAACGCCAGGCCGGTGATCAGGTTGTTGATGGCCAGCGGGGTCAGGACGCTGAACCCGGCTATCCACGGCGAAGCCGCCAGGTACAGGCCCGTGATCAAGGCCAGTGCCTCAACGGCCTGCGCGGCAGGGGTGCTGGTCACCCGCTCGAACCGAGTGCGCATCTCGGCAAGGTCCGGGTGGTGCTCGATGCTGCTGGGATGAGTGGTCATGGCGGGCTGCCTCCTACGAGAAGCCTTATATGCCTTTTATGCCCATATTCCGCCCGTTAAGCCATCCGGACCAGCCGAGCTCGCCCAGAGCTTGCTCAGTACGTGCGCAGACCTTGCTCAGGCCTTGCCCAGACCCTGCCGAGAGCTTGCTCTGACCCTTCTCTGACCCTTCTCTGACCTTGCTCTGACCTTGCTCAGAACACACCGACCGCCGTGAGCGCCGCCGTCTGGGCCGCCCCCGGGGCCGCCGGCACGTAGAGGTAGCAGATGCCTCCGCTGCCCGAGGCGACCTTGCCGGTGGTGCTGTGGCGCTTGGTCCGGAGCCAGATCGTCTCCCATTCGGCGCGCTCGTAGACGCGGCGGACGGAGGGGTTGTCGGGCGAGTTGGGGTCGTTGGCGATCACGTCCCCGGCGGCCGTGAAGCCGATGACGGTCATCAGGTGGCCCGCGGTGCCGTAGCCCGCGCCGGTGAGTTCCTCCGGGCGGAAGGACTGCGAGGTGATGGCCGGGATGCCGGCCGCGACCAGGGTCTCCAGTTCGGTCAGGGAGGTGAGCCGGGTGACGACGCCGCCGAGCCCGCGATAGGTGGCCGCGTACGCGGCGTTGAGGGGCCAGTTGCCGCAGCCCTTGAAGGCGGCGTCGTAGGTGGAGCGGGCCGCGTGGCAGACCTGCGGGTCGGAGTACCTCGGGTTCACCCAGGTCAGGGCGGTGGCGCTGGCCTTGCCGCCCCAGTACTCGATGATCATCTGCGAGGAGGCGGGGCTGCACCAGGCCTCGCCCCCGTTGTCGTACTCGGGGTATCGCCCGGCGTGGATCTCCTGCGAGTAGCGCGGGACCTTCAGCTCGTGGGCACGGCCGGAGGGGGTGGAGGCGGGGACGGTGAACCGGTCCGGGACGTCGGAGGCCATGGCGCCCGCCAGCCACACGGTGGGGCCGCGGTCCGCGCCCGGCTTGCGGTGCAGGGTCAGGCGCAGCTGCCAGTCCCCGATCCGCAGCCCGGCGGCCGCGGCCGGGGCGTCGACGGCGAGGGTGTCGGTCCAGACCGTGGACTTCCCGTCGGTCTGGCCGTCCACGGAGGTGCGGCGGATGTCGCGGTCGCCGGAGGCCCACCGCCCCATCACGTACCAGGGGGTGACGGTGCCGTCGGTGTAGGTGCCGCGCAGCTCGATCTGGATCCAGGTGCCGGCCGGGGTACGGGCGTTCCAGGAGGCGATCGCCTCGGTGGCGGGCACGGTGGAGCGGTGCACCGGGGAGGTCCAGGTGGCGTACTCCCAGACGCTCTTCTTCCCGGTGTGCGGGTCGGCGTACTCGGTGCGGCCGGCGGCGGTCTTGATCTCCAGTCCGGGGCGGGCACCGCCGACGGCGGTGGTGCCCCGGTGGGTGCCGGCCAGCCAGTGGGCGAGGGAGTACCAGAAGCGGTTGTCGACGGTGCGGCCCGATGCCCGCGGGGACGGCGGGGAGGCAGCCGAGGCGCTGCCGCCGGGGACGCCGGCGGCGGTGGCCGCGGTGGCCGCGGTGGCGACCGCGAGCGCGGCGACGAGTACGGCCCTGCGTGGCGTGGATGCTGTCATCGCGGGTTCCCCCAGGGGGTGGGTCGGCGCTTCGGTGGCTTCACCCTTCCAGTTCCCGGCGGCCGGAGGCCGAAGCCAGGGGTCGTGTCGGGCTTGTCTACGCTGGTCGGGTGGAGCCACAGCAGTCACTTGAGTCACTCGCACGGGAGCTTGCCGCGTTGCCGCCCTCCCTCGGCCCGGTGCGCCTGATCGGGATCGACGGGCACGCCGGATCCGGCAAGAGCACCTTCGCGGGGCGGCTCGCCGAAGCGCTGGGGCACCCGCCGCTGGGACACCCTCCGCTGGGACACCCGCTGCCGGGTCATCCGCCGCTGGGGCTCCCCCCGCAGAGTGCGCCCGTGCTGCACCTGGACGACGTGGCCAGTCACGAGGAGCTGTTCGGCTGGGAGGAGCGGCTGCGGGCGCAGGTGCTGGAGCCGCTCGCCGCGGGACGGCCCGCGCACTGGGCCCCGTACGACTGGGTGGAGCGCCGCTTCGGGCCGGAGCGGGTGCTGGAGCCGGCGCCGGTGCTGCTGATCGAGGGGGTCGGGGCCGGGCGGCGGGCGCTGCGGCCGCATCTGGCGCGGCTGCTGTGGATGGAGACGCCGCGTGCGCAGTCCTGGATGCGGGGGCGAAAACGGGACGGGCGTGAACTTTCCGACTTCTGGGACGGATGGGAGCGCGCGGAGCGCGCGCACTTCTCCAGTGATCCTTCGCGCCCCTTCGCCGACACCCTGGTGCGCCAGAGCGGTACGGGATACGAGTGGTCTTCCGGGACCGGAGCGACGGTGGGAACCACCGCTTCCGTGACCGAGGGTGACGAACTCCCCCGGGCCTGAGCCGGCCTGGAAATCCTCTCCGCCGGGCCTCCACCGACCTGCTTGACCTGGGGCCCGCACCGGCCTTACGTTCTGAATGCGCGCCTTTAACGGCTGCCGCGGACACGAAGCCCCCGATTGTTCCCCCGTGATCGGGGGCTTCGTTCTGCCCACACATCCCTCCGCACATCCCTCCGCGCGGCTTCCCACCCGGCGAATCCGCCCCGGTTCTTCACCCTGAGTCACCGGATGCTCTTGGGGCGCACGCGCGAACCCGGCCTGTCGCGCCCTACGTAAGGTGCGAAACCGCAGGTACGATGCAGCCCTGATTTCATCGGCGCAATGGGCAACTCGCGCGCTCGAAGCGGGGGTTGCCGCGCACCACGGGGGCAGGCTTGTGGGGGAAGTGATGGATTTCGGCACGCCGGGCAGCATGCACGCCCCGGCCGAACTCGCCTGGCTGCGCGGAGTCGACGCCTGCACCATGGGCGCGTATCCGCAGGCCGAGGAGGAGTTCCGGGCGGCCGTACGACTCGATCCCTCGATGGCCGACGCCTGGCTGGGGCTGCACGCGCTGCGGGTCGACACCGGCAACGCGTTACTCCGGATGTACGCGCACCGGGACCGCTTCGGCGAACAGCGGGCCCGGCACCGGAGGACGCTGAACTCCTGGTACTGGCTGGGCTGGTGGGTGCAGCCGGTGCTGGAGAGCCGGCGGGACCTGCTGCTCGCCCATGCCTCGCACTGGCTGGACGGCCGCCACGTGCCCGAGCTGGACCAGGCCCTCGCGGCGCTGCCGCCGGTGGACACCGACGCGCAGGTGCGGTTCCTGCACGCCTGCCGGGCCTATCTGGTCAAGGACTGGGAGCAGCTGGTCCGGCACACCGAGCCGCTGGTGAACGATCCGCTGCTGGGGATCGAGGCGGGCCTGTTCGGCGGGATGGCCCGGGTCCGGCTGGAGATGTACGGGCAGGCGGAGCCGATGCTGTCGGCGGCGCTGATGCGATGTCGCAGTGAGCAGCCGCAGCGCAAGGAGCTGCGGTACTGGCTGGCGCGTGCGCACGAGGGCACCGGGCGCAGTGCGGCGGCGCTGCCGCTGTACCGGGCGGTGCACCGGGTGGATCCCTCGTTCATGGACACCGCGGCCCGGCTGACGGCCATCGAGGACGGCGACGACACGGACGGCATGGCCGATCTGGCGGGCCTGGCGGGGTACGCCGGGTACGGGGGCTACGCCGGGCACGGCCCCTCCCCCGCCGGCGGGGACTTCGCGGCGGTCGCCCTGGGCGGCGGGCCCGTCCAGGACATCGCGGCCGACAACCAGGCCGAGCCCGACCCGCTGGCCCCGCCGACGCCCCCGGCGGGCCGGGCGGAGGGCGCGCGGCGCAAGGTGCCCGTCCCGCCGCAGGGCGCGCCCGAGGGGCTGCCGGCCGGTCCGTCCGACCCGGTGGCGCTCGCCGAGGCGCTCGCGGAGCTGGAGCGGATGGTGGGCCTGGAACCGGTCAAACGGCAGGTGAAGGCGCTCTCGGCGCAGCTGCACATGGCGCGGCTGAGGGCGGGCCAGGGGCTGCCGGTGCAGCCGCCGAAACGCCACTTCGTCTTCTCGGGGCCGTCGGGGACGGGGAAGACGACGGTGGCGCGGATCCTGGGGCGGGTCTTCTACGCGCTGGGGCTGCTGGGCGGCGACCATCTGGTGGAGGCCCAGCGGGCGGATCTGGTGGGCGAGTTCCTGGGGCAGACCGCGGTGAAGGCGAACGAGCTGATCGATTCGGCGATCGGCGGGGTGCTGTTCGTGGACGAGGCGTACTCGCTGTCCAACTCGGGCTACAGCAAGGGCGACGCGTACGGCGACGAGGCCCTGCAGGTGCTGCTCAAGCGGGCCGAGGACAACCGGGACCACCTGGTGGTGATCCTGGCGGGCTACCCGGCCGGGATGGACCGGCTGCTGGCGGCCAATCCGGGGCTGTCCTCGCGGTTCACCACCCGGGTGGACTTCCCCAGCTACCGGCCGCTGGAGCTGACCGCCATCGGCGGGGTCCTGGCGGACGCGAACGGGGACCACTGGGACGAGGAGGCCCTGGAGGAACTGCGGAGCATCAGCGGGCACGTGGTGGAGCAGGGCTGGATCGACGAGCTCGGCAACGGGCGGTTCCTGCGGACGCTGTACGAGAAGAGCTGCGCGTACCGGGATCTGCGGCTGGCGGGCTTCGCGGGGGATCCGTCGCGGGACGACCTCGCCACGCTCCGGCTGCCGGACCTGATGCAGGCGTACGGGGAGGTCCTGTCCGGGCGCGGCCCGCAGGAACGGCCGGAGCCGCCGCCGCTGTAGCCGCTGCGCGGCAAGATCGGGGGCTCCGCCCCCGGACCCCCGCGCCTCAAACGCCGGCGAGGCCGGATCTTTTCAGCCCGTCCGGCGTGTGAGGACCGGGGTCCGGTGGCGGAGCCCCGCAGCTGCGGCTACGCGCCCCGCACGTACGCGCGGTGGGACGGGTCGCGGACCTCGCCGACCAGCATTTCCAGGACGTCCTCCAGGGCGACCAGGCCCAGGACGCGGCCGCCCGGGTCGGCGACCTGCGCCAGGTGGGTGGCGTCGCGGCGCATGACGCCGAGGGCGTCGTCCAGCGGGACGGTGGCGCACAGCGTGGTCATCCGGCGCCAGACCCGCTGGGGCACGGCCCGTTCCCGGTCCTCCAGGTCCAGTACGTCCTTGACGTGCAGGTAGCCCATGAAGGCGCCGCTGGCGGCGCGGACGGGGAAGCGGGAGTAGCCGGTGCGCACGGTCAGCTGCTCGATCTGGCGCGGGGTCACGTCGGGGCCGACCGTGACCAGGCGGTCCCGGTCGAGGAGGACGTCGGTGACGGGCCGGCTGCCCAGTTCGAGGGCGTCCTCCAGCCGCTCCTGCTCGACCGGCTCCAGGAGCCCGGCCTGCCGGGAGTCCTTGAGGAGGCGGCCGAGCTGGGCGGAGGTGTAGACGGCCTCGACCTCGTCCTTGGGTTCGACCTTGAAGAGCTTCAGGACGAGCTTGGCGCAGGCGCCGAGCGCGGTCGTGACCGGCCCGCACAGGCGGGCGAAGGCGACCAGGCCGGGGCTGAACCACAGGGCGGTCTTCTCGGGGGCGGCCATGGCGAGGTTCTTGGGGAGCATCTCGCCGATGACCAGGTGCAGGAAGACCACGGCGGCCAGCGCGAGGGCGTAGCCGAGGGGGTGGATCAGGCCCTGCGGTACGTGAACGGCGTGGAAGACGGGCTCCAGCAGCCGGGCCACGGTGGGCTCGGCGACCGCGCCGAGGGTGAGGGAGCAGATGGTGATGCCGAACTGCGCGGCGGCCATCATGCGGGGCAGGTTCTCCAGGCCGTGGAGCACCTGGCGGGCCCGCTTGGACTCGGCGGCGAGGGGCTCGATCTGGCTGCGCCGTACGGAGACGAGTGCGAACTCGGCGCCGACGAAGAAGCCGTTGGCGAGGACCAGCAGCAGGGCGAAGAGGAGCTGGAGCGCGTTCATCGGGAGGCGCCTTCCAGCTCGGCCCGCTGCGGGACGGCTTCGCCGTGGCGGCCGGAGCCGAGCAGGGCGGCTCCGTCGGCGGCGGAGGCGGGCCGGTACGGGCCGGCCGCGGGCACCGCCGTCAGGCGGACCAGGCGCACGCGCTCGGCGCGGTTGCGGCCGACCTGGCGGACGGACAGCTTCCAGCCGGGGAGGTCGGCGCGGTCCCCGGGGGCGGGGATCCGGCCGAGCAGGTCGGCGACGAGGCCCGCGACGGTCTCGTACGGGCCTTCGGGCACCTCCAGGCCTATCCGGCGCAGGGTCTGCACCCGGCAGCTGCCGTCGGCCTCCCAGGAGGGGCGGCCGTCCTCGGCCGGTACGGCGGCCAGTTCGGGGCTCTCGTCCTCGGCGAGGTCGTGCTCGTCGCGGACCTCGCCGACGAGTTCCTCGACGATGTCCTCCAGGGTGACCACGCCGGCGGTGCCGCCATACTCGTCGACGACCACGGCCATCGGCTGTTCGCTGCGCAACCGTTCCAGCAGCGGCTGCACCGGCAGGGAGCCGGGCACCAGCAGCGGGGCGACGCAGATCCGGCTCACGGTGGTGCGGTCGCGCTCGGACTCGGGCACGGCGAGGGCGTCCTTGAGGTGGACCACGCCGGTGACCTCGTCGATGCGGTCGCGGTAGACCGGGAAGCGGGACAGGCCCGTGGCGCGGGTCAGGTTGAGCACGTCGGCCGCGGTGGCCGTGTGCATCAGGGCGCTGACCTTCACCCGGGGGGTCATGACGTGCTGGGCCGTGAGCTCGCCCAGCGAGAGGGTCCGTACGAAGAGGTCGGCGGTGTCCTGTTCGAGGGCGCCGGCCTGGGCCGAATGGCGGACCAGGGAGACCAGTTCGCCGGGGGTCCGGGCGGAGGCCATCTCCTCGGTCGGCTCCACGCCGAGCGCCCGGACGAGCCGGTTGGCGACGGCGTTGAGGCCGGCGATGACCGGCCGGAAGGCGCGGGAGAAGGCGTTCTGGGGGCCGGCGACGAAGCGGGCCACCTGGAGCGGCCGGGAGACCGCCCAGTTCTTCGGGACGAGCTCGCCGACGACCATCTGGACGGCGGAGGCGAGCAGCATGCCGATGACGACGGCGACGCCGGGGACGGCGCCCCGTGGCAGACCGGTCGCGCCGATCGGCCCGGCCAGCAGTGCGGCGAGGGCGGGTTCGGCGAGCATGCCGACCACGAGGGAGGTGATGGTGATGCCGAGCTGGGTGCCCGAGAGCTGGAAGGAGAGCTCTCTCAGGGCCTTGACCACCGTGCGGGCACGGCGGTCACCGTCGGCTGCGGCGCGCTCGGCCTCGGGTCTCTCCACGGTGACGAGGCCGAATTCGGCTGCCACGAAGAAACCGTTGGCGAGGATCAGGGCGAATGCCGCCGCGAGCAGGAGTAGCGGAATGGTCATGCCGCCGCCTCCGGAGGGAGGGCGGCGCGGGTACTACCGGACGATCCGTCCATTGCTGGAGGGAGTCACTCCTCGAGTCGCAGGTGCCCACGGGCCTCGGGGTCCCGGGGCCGGTGGGAGGGCGCACAGTTGCGCCCCGCCACCAGGGTAGTCATTGAGATCCCGGCCGCAACGGTACGCAGCGACGAGGATCGGTGGTCTCAGTGGTCGTTCGCACCGGTTCCGCGGCTCTCGGCGAGCGCGCGCAGGGCGCGGGCGTCGCCGATCGCCTGCTGCTTGGCGACGCCCGGCTGGATGCCGAGGACGGGCAGGCTGGTGCCGTCGTTGAGGTCCAGGAACACCCACGGGTCGCCGGGGCGGAGATTGACGCGCAGGATCTGCGCCCACTCCAGCCGGCGGGTGGTGGTGATGTTGACGACGGTGACGCCGGCCTCGTCCGCGACCACCTTGGGGCGGCTGAGCAGGACGAGGACGGAGCTCAGCAGGACGGCGGTGAACAGGAAGCTGATCCGCTCCCCCGTGCTGAGGTTCTCCAGGAGGAAGGAGATCGATCCGATGGTCACGAACATGGCGGTCCCGACGCCCAGCAGGACGGCCCGGGTCCGGTTCGGCCGGAAGGTGACCGGCAGGGCGGGGGTTCGGTGCTGGGCGGCGGACTCGGCCATGGTGGTTCGGATGCCTTCTGCGGTGGTGGTGCGGGTGGGACGGGTCAGAGCCGGCAGGCGTGGATCGACGTGGTGAGGATCGCGCGCGCGCCGAGCTCGTACAGGTCGTCCATGATCCGCTGGGCCTCCTTGGCCGGGACCATGGCGCGGACCGCGACCCAGCCTTCGTTGTGCAGCGGGGAGACGGTCGGCGACTCCAGGCCCGGGGTGAGGGCGACCGCGCGCTCCAGGTGCTCGGCGCGGCAGTCGTAGTCCATCATCACGTAGCTGCGGGCGACCAGGACGCCCTGCAGGCGCCGCAGGAACTGCTGGACCTGCGGGTCGTCGGCGTCGGCGCCGTTGCCGCGGATGACGACGGCCTCGGAGGTGAGGATCGGCTCGCCGATGACCTCCAGGCCCGCGTTGCGCAGGCTGGTGCCGGTCTCGACGACGTCCGCGATGATCTGGGCGACGCCGAGCTGGATGGCGGTCTCGACCGCGCCGTCGAGGTGGACGACGGAGGCGTCGATCCCCTTCTCGGCGAGGTGCTTGGCGACGATTCCCTCGTACGAGGTCGCGATCGTCATCCCGTTGAAGTCCTCGGGGCCCTTCGCGGTGCCGGGGGTGGTGGCGTAGCGGAAGGTGGACCGGCCGAAGTTCAGCGGCAGGATCTCCTCGGCGCTGGCGCCGGAGTCGAGCAGCAGGTCCCGGCCGGTGATGCCGATGTCGAGCTTGCCCGAGGAGACATAGATCGCGATGTCCTTGGGGCGGAGGTAGAAGAACTCCACCTCGTTCCCGGGGTCGACGACCACGAGCTCCTTGGACTCCTTGCGCATCCGGTAGCCGGCCTCATGGAGCATCGCCGACGCCGGTCCGGAGAGAGAACCCTTGTTGGGGACGGCGATGCGCAGCATGGGGCTTCCTTTGATGCGTGGGTGGTGCGTGCTTACGGGTGGGTGTACGGGCCGGAGCTCAGAGGTGCGCGTAGACGTCGTCGAGGGAGATCCCGCGCGCCACCATCATCACCTGGACGTGGTAGAGCAGCTGGGAGATCTCCTCGGCGGCGGCTTCCTTGCCCTCGTACTCGGCGGCCATCCAGACCTCGGCGGCCTCCTCGACGACCTTCTTGCCGATGGCATGGACGCCCTGGTGGACGAGCTCGGCGGTACGGGAGGTGCTGGGGTCGCCGTTGGCGGCCTTGAGCTGGAGCTCGGTGAAGAGGTCTTCGAAGCTCTTGGAGGGTTTGTTCGCCATGATGTCCTTAGGGTACGGGCTCACCCGGGTGTCCCCGTGCCGGGGTTCACTCCTTGGACTAGCGCCAGGGTTCGCTGACGGTCCGCAGGGTCATGGCGGTGGAGACGGCGGCGGTGACCGCTTCGTGCCCCTTGTCCTCGTTCGATCCCTCGAGCCCGGCGCGGTCCAGCGCCTGCTCGTCGTTGTCGCAGGTCAGTACGCCGAAGCCGACGGGGACTCCGGTGTCGATCGACACCTGTACCAGGCCCTGGGTGACGCCCTGGCAGACGTAGTCGAAGTGCGGGGTGCCGCCGCGGATGACCACGCCGAGCGCGACGATGGCATCGTAACCGCGACCGGCCAGTACCTTCGCCACGACCGGCAGCTCGAAGCTGCCGGGGACGCGCAGCAGGGTGGGCTCGTCGATGCCCAGCTCGTGCAGGGCCCGCAGGGCGCCGTCGACCAGTCCGTCCATGACCTTCTCGTGCCACTGGGCCGCGATCACGGCGACTCGGAGGTCTCCGCAGTTCTTCACGCTCAGTTCGGGTGCGCCCTTGCCGCTCACAGCTCTGCTCCTCGGTGGTTCGTGGATGTACGTACGGGTGGTGGTGGTGCGTGCTTACTGGTTGCCGCAGGCGGACGTGGTCACGGGCCCGTCCAGCCAGGGCAGGTCGTGGCCCATCCGGTCCCGCTTGGTGCGCAGGTACCGCAGATTGTGCTCGCCGGCCTCGACCGGCATGGCCTCCCGGCCGGTGACCTCGATGCCGTGCCGGACGAGCGCGGCGGATTTGTCGGGGTTGTTGGTGAGCAGCCGGACGGTGTGCGCGCCGAGGTCGGCGAGGATCTGCGCGCCGGCGGCGTAGTCGCGGGCGTCGGCGGGCAGGCCCAGCTCCAGGTTGGCGTCGAGGGTGTCGCGGCCGCGCTCCTGGAGCTCGTACGCGCGCAGCTTGGACAGCAGCCCGATGCCGCGGCCCTCGTGGCCGCGCAGGTAGACGACGACCCCGCGGCCCTCGGCCTTGATCCGCTCCATGGAGGCGTGCAGCTGGGGGCCGCAGTCGCAGCGCTGGGAGGCGAAGATGTCGCCGGTCAGGCATTCGGAGTGCATGCGGACCAGGAGGTCGCTGCCGTCGCCGATCTCGCCGTGGACGAGGGCGACGTGCTCGACGCCGTCGACTGTGGAGCGGTAGCCGAAGGCCGTGAACTCGCCGAAGGCGGTCGGCAGGCTGACCTCGGCCTCGCGGCGCACGGTGGGCTCGGCGGAGCGGCGGTAGGCGATCAGGTCCTCGATGGAGATGATCGTCAGGCCGTGCTTGCGGGCGAAGGGGATCAGCTCGGGCAGGCGCAGCATGACGCCGTCCTCGCCGGCGATCTCCACGATGGCACCGGCCGGGCGCAGGCCCGCGAGGCGGGCCAGGTCGACGGCGGCCTCGGTGTGGCCGCCCCGGACCAGGACGCCGCCGGGCTTGGCGCGCAGCGGGAAGATGTGGCCGGGGCGGACGAAGTCGCCGGGGCCGCAGACCCCGTCGGCGAGGAGCCGCAGGGTGGTGGCGCGGTCGGCGGCCGAGATGCCGGTGGTGACGCCGTGGGCGGCGCTCGCGTCGACGGAGACGGTGAAGGCGGTCTTCATCGACTCGGTGTTGTTCCGGACCATCTGGGGGAGTTCGAGCCGGTCCAGCTCGGGGCCCTCCATGGGGGCGCAGATCAGGCCGCGGCACTCGCTCATCATGAAGGCGATGATCTCCGGGGTGGCCTTCTCGGCGGCGATGACGAGGTCGCCCTCGTTCTCGCGGTCCTCGTCGTCGACGACGACGACCGGCCGGCCCGCCGCGATGTCGCGGATGGCCTGCTCGACGGGGTCGAGGAGGAAGGTCTCTTCGGGGATCTCGGGCACGGGCTTGAGGCTGGTCATGCCGTTGCTCCTTCCAGGGCCGTGGCGGGGGTGGTGGTGCGCGAGCGCTGGTACCAGTCGTAGGCGCCCCAGACGACGAGGGCGAAGTACACGACGTAGACGAGGCCGGAGAAGGCCAGGCCGCCGTTGAAGGCGAGGGGGACGCCGACCAGGTCGACGAGGAGCCAGGCGATCCAGAACTCGACGAGGCCGCGGGCCTGGGCGACCATCGCGACGATGGTGCCGACGAAGATGTAGGCGTCGGCCCACGGGCTCCAGGACAGGTCCGGGTAGAGCGTGAACAGGCCGCCGACGGCGAGGGTGCCGAGCGCCGCCCCGGCGAGGAGCAGCGCGCGCTCCTTCCAGGTGGCGGTGCGCACGGCGATGGAGCCGTCCTGGGCCTGCCGGCGGCCGAGCTGCCAGGCGCGCCAGCCCCACGCGGCCACGCCGATGACCAGGAGCTGCTTGCCGATGCCGCCCGTGAGGTGGGCGGACGCGTAGGCGGCGATGAGGATCAGGCCGGAGAGGAGCTGGGCGGGCCAGGTCCATATGGAGCGGCGCCAGCCGAGGGCGAGCGCGGCCAGGCCCATCAGGTTGCCGATCATGTCGGACCAGATGACCTTCTGGCCGAAGGCGGTGAAGGCCTCGGCGTTGAGCCAGGTCAGGGCGGTCACCGGCCGTCTCCCGCCGGATTGGCGTGCAGCGGGTCCACGCCGGCGGCCAGGAGGCGTTCGACGTACTTCGCGAGGACGTCGACCTCCAGGTTGACCGGGTCGCCGGCCTGCTTGTGGCCGAGCGTGGTCAGGGCGAGGGTGGTGGGGATGAGGCTGATGGTGAACCAGTCGGCGGCGGCCTCGACCACGGTGAGGCTGACGCCGTCGACGGTGATGGAGCCCTTCTCGACGACGTAGCGGGCGAGGTTCCGCGGGAGGGCGACCTTGACGATCTCCCAGTGCTCGGAGGGGGTCCGGGAGAGGATCTCGCCCGTGCCGTCCACGTGTCCCTGGACCAGGTGGCCGCCGAGCCGTCCGCCGAGGGCCATCGGGCGCTCCAGGTTGACCCGGGAGCCCTTGGTCAGGGCGCCGAGGCTGGAGCGGTTCAGGGTCTCCTGCATGACGTCGGCGGTGAACTCGCCGTCGGCGCTCTCCACGACGGTCAGGCAGACGCCGTTGACGGCGATGGAGTCGCCGTGCTTGGCGCCCTCGGTGACGAGGGGGCCGCGCAGCCGGAAGCGGGAGGCCTCCTGGAGCTGCTCGACGGCGGTGACCTCGCCCAGTTCTTCGACGATTCCGGTGAACACTCAGTGCTCCTTCGGGGCGGTGGTGGGGATGGCGGTGATGCGGAGATCGGGGCCCACGCGGACGGCCTCGGTGAGGTCGAGGCGGACGGCCTGGGAGATGTTCGTGATGCCCGCGTCGCCGAAGGCGGCGGGGCCGGCGCCGAGCAGGGCCGGGGCGAGGTAGCCGACGACCCGGTCGACGGCCCCGCCCTCGGCGAAGGCGCCCGCCAGGGTGGGGCCGCCCTCCAGGAGGAGGGAGCGCACGCCACGGGCGTACAGCTCCGTCAGGAGCCGGTGGATCGGGATCCGGCCGTCGTGCAGGGGCAGCCGCAGCACGTCGACGCCGGGCAGGTGGCCGGTGTCGGCGTCCTCGGCGACGACCAGCAGCGTGGGCGCGGAGTCGTCGAGGACGCGGGCGGACGGCAGGATTCCGGCGTGGGTGTCGAGAGCCACGCGCAGGGGCTGGGTGGCTCCGTCGATGCCGCGCACGGCCAGGTGCGGGTCGTCGGCGCGCAGGGTGCCGCCGCCCACCAGGACGGCGTCGGCCTCGGCGCGCAGCCGGTGGACGTCCGCGCGGGACTCGGCGGAGCTGATCCAGCGGCTGGTGCCGTCGGCCGCGGCGCTGCGGCCGTCGAGGGTGGCGGCGTACTTCCAGGTCACGTGGGGGCGGCCGAGCCGTACGGAGGTCAGCCAGGCCGTGTTGCCGGCCTCGGCCTCTGCTTCCAGGAACCCGGCCTCGGTGTCGACCCCGGCGGCTCGCAGGGTGGCCGCGCCGCCGCTGGCCTGCGGGTTCGGGTCGGAGACGGCGTAGACCACGCGGGCGATGCCGGCCTCGACGAGGGCGCGGGCGCAGGGTCCCGTACGGCCGGTGTGGTTGCAGGGTTCGAGGGTGACGTAGGCGGTGCCGCCGCGGGCCGCGGCGCCCGCGGCGCGCAGGGCGTTGACCTCGGCGTGCGGGCCGCCGGCGCGCTCGTGCCAGCCCTCGCCCACGACGGTTCCGGCGGCGTCGGTGATGACGCAGCCGACGACGGGGTTGGGGCTGGTGGAGCCGAGTCCGCGGGCGGCGAGCTCGACGGCTCGGCGCATGGCACGGGTACCCGCGTCGGATGCGGGTGCTGCGTGCGCGGCGTGTGTCGCCACCGGGTCCTCCTGCCTCATCGGGCACGGACTCCGGGGCCTGTCGGGATACGACAGATGAAGCGGTCCAGCTCACAGGGGGACGCCGAGGCCGAAAAAACGGTCCGATCGGGCATGTCCGCAGGGATATGCCGATGAACCGCCGACGGCGGCGTACCCGTGACTGGCCCGCCGCGCACTGCCTCCCATCCGGACTTTAACCGTCGGTCCAGGAATCTCACCTGGTCAACCGGCCGCTGGCTGCGGACGGGTCGCGGACTGTAACCGCCGGTTCGGAATTACACCGACCCCGGAGTGCGCTGCTACTGGTACTCCAGCCAGTCTGCCACGGGTGATCCGCCGCCATGCAGGTGATGCGGTGTGGCCTGGCTCACAGCGAGTCGCCGTCCGTGCGGACCCTGTCAAGTGGAACGGGGTTGGTCCAGACCTATTGACGAGGTGGTCTAGTCCTCTTAACGTTCCCTTCATCTTCCCGGGAACGGCCCGTCAGATGTGCGCACGTCACGGGCCAACACGCCTGCGCACCATCCCTGTTGCTTCATGTTGTGTCCACTTGTGTCCCGCATCCTCCCCTCCCCAGGAGGCACCATGCTGTCCCCCACACGTACGAGAGCGATGCTCCTGGCATCCGGCGCCGCGATCGCCGGACTGCTGGTGGGCGGGCTCTCGGCGGGCGTCTCCCACGCGGCCGACAACGAGTCGTGTCGCCCCGACGGGCTCTACAAAACCGCCGGCGTCGACGTCCCCTACTGCTCGGTCTACGACTCCGAGGGCCGCGAGAAGATGGGCGCCGACCACCAGCGCCGCGTCATCGGCTACTTCACCGGCTGGCGCACCGGCAAGGACGGCACCCCCGCCTACCTCGCCCACAACATCCCGTGGTCCAAGGTCACCCACCTGAACTACGCCTTCGCCCACGTGGGCGCCGACAACAAGATCTCGGTCGGCTCGGACAACGTGAACAACGCCGCCACCGGCATGACCTGGCCCGGCGTCGCGGGCGCCGAGATGGACCCGGCCCTCCCCTACAAGGGCCACTTCAACCAGCTGACCAAGTTCAAGAAGCAGCACCCGAACGTCAAGACGCTGATCTCGGTCGGCGGCTGGGCGGAGACCGGCGGCTACTTCGGCGACGACGGCAACCGCGTCGCCTCCGGCGGCTTCTACTCCATGGCCACGAACGCCGACGGCTCGGTGAACCAGGCCGGCATCGACACCTTCGCCGACTCCTCCGTCGAGTTCGTCCGCACGTACGGGTTCAACGGCGTCGACATCGACTACGAGTACCCGACCACGATGAAGGACGCGGGCAACCCGCTCGACTGGCAGCTGTCCAACGCCCGCCGGGCCGGCCTGGTCCAGGGCTACGCGGCCCTGATGAAGTCCCTGCGCGAGAAGCTCGACCGCGCGGGCGCCGCCGACGGCAAGCACTACCTGCTCTCCGTCGCCGCCCCCTCCTCCGGCTACCTCCTGCGCGGCATGGAGACCTTCCAGGTCCAGAAGTACCTGGACTACGTCAACATCATGTCCTATGACCTGCACGGCGCCTGGAACGAGTACGTCGGCCCCAACGCCTCGCTCTTCGACGACGGCAAGGACGGCGAACTCGCCGCCGCCGGCGTGTACTCCACCTCCCAGTACGGCGGCATCGGCTACCTCAACACCGACTGGGCCTACCACTACTTCCGCGGCTCGATGCCGGGCGGTCGCATCAACATCGGCCTGCCCTACTACACCCGCGGCTTCAAGAACGTGCAGGGCGGCACCGACGGCCTGTGGGGCAAGGCCCCCGCGACCGCCTGCCCGGCCGGCGCCGGCCTGACCAAGTGCGGCGACGGCGCGGTCGGCATCGACAACCTGTGGCACGACAAGGACACCAACGGGGTCGAGTCCCCGGCGGGCTCCAACCCGATGTGGCACGCCAAGAACCTGGAGAAGGGGATCGTCGGCGACTACGTCACCACGTACGGCTTCCCGGCGAACACCACGCTGACCGGCACCTACGTCCGCAAGTACGACTCCACCCTGGTGGCGCCGTGGCTGTGGAACGCGCAGAAGAAGGTCTTCCTCTCGACGGAGGACGAGCAGTCGGTGGCCGCCAAGGCCGACTACGTGGTGAACAAGGGCATCGGCGGCACGATGGTCTGGGAGCTCGCGGGCGACTACGCGTACAACGCCGCCAAGGGCCAGTACGAGAGCGGCGACACGCTCACCGACACGATGTACCAGAAGTTCAAGTCGGCCTCCCCGTACGGCGCGAAGAAGGCGGGCGCCACCGCGCTGCCCACCCAGGCCGTGAACATCAGGACGGAGTTCACCGAGTTCAAGCTGGGCGACTCCAACTACCCGCTCACCCCGAAGCTCAAGATCACCAACAACACGAACGCGACGCTGCCCGGCGGCACCGAGTTCCGGTTCGACTACGGGACCTCGGCCCCGGACAACGCCTCCGACCAGTCGGGCTTCGGCACCAAGGTGATCAGCAGCGGTCACACCGGCAACAACGTCGGCGGCCTGAAGGGCGACTTCCAGCGGGTCTCGCTGAAGCTCCCGGCCTGGCAGACGCTGGCCCCGGGCGCCTCCCTCGACCTGGCGTTCAACTACTACCTGCCGGTCTCCACGCCCTCCAACTGGACGGTGAACATCTCCGGCACCACCTACGCCCTCGCCGGGGACCTGGCGCGCGGCACCACGGTGACGGAACCGGGCGGCACCCAGCCGCCGACCACCCCGCCGACCACTCCCCCGACCACGCCGCCCACCACCCCTCCCCCGACGGGCGGGACCTGCACCGGCCCGGCGTACGCGGCGGGCACGGTCTACAACAGCGGCAACGTCGTCTCGCACAAGGGCCACCACTGGAAGGCCCAGTGGTGGACGCAGAACGAGGAGCCCGGCACCACCGGTGAATGGGGTGTCTGGAAGGACCAGGGCGCCTGCTGACCCTGATCCGCGCCCGAGCGAGTGACCGGGGACCCGGTGGCCCGGCGGCCACCGGGTCCTCGCCCGTGCCTACGCTGTCCCGGTGAGCACCCATGTCACCGCGACCGACGCGGTCTTCGAGGAACACCGGCCCCGGATGTTCGGCATCGCCTACCGCATGCTCGGCTCCGCCGCGGAGGCCGAGGACACCGTGCAGGACGCGTACCTGCGCTGGGCGGCGGCGGACCGCGCGGACGTCGGGCACCCGGGGGCCTGGCTCGCCAAGGTCGTCACGAACCTGTGCCTCAACCACCTCACCTCGGCGCGGGTCCGGCGCGAGGAGTACGTGGGCCCCTGGCTGCCGGAGCCGGTCCTCACCGGGGACGGGACGCTCGGCCCGCTGGAGTCGGCGGAGCAGCGGGACAGCGTGTCCATGGCCCTGCTGGTGCTGCTGGAACAGCTCACGCCGGTGGAGCGGGCGGTGTACGTGCTGCGCGAGGCCTTCGCGTACGGCCACCGGGAGATCGCCGGGCTCCTCGACCTCTCCGAGGCCAACTGCCGCCAGCTGTACCGGCGGGCGGCCCAGCGCGTGGAGGCCCCGCGGCCGCGCTTCCGGCCCGACCCCGCGCAGTGGCAGGGCCTGGTGGACACCTTCATGTCGGCGGCGCGCAGCGGGGACGTGTCCCGGCTGGAGAGCATGCTGACCGCGGACGTGCGGTACGTGTCGGACGGCGGTGGCGTGGTCAACGCGGCGCGGCGGCCGATCCTGGGCCGCGACAAGGTGGCCCGCTTCGCGATGGGCGCCCTGGGCAAGTACGTGGCGGGTCTGCCGGTCACCCTCACGGAGGTCAACGGAGCCCCCGCGCTGCTGTTCGGGGAGGCCGCGGTCCTGCTGATCGACTTCGAGGACGGCCTGGTCAGCGGGATGCAGGCGGTCGTGAACCCGGAGAAGCTGGAGTTCCTGCGGCGCCAGCTGTCACATTCCTGACGGCTGTCCGGTCCCTGCTGGCGAAGGCTTTTCCCCAGGGAAGGACGGACGGACCATGAGCACCATCCTCGTCACCGGCGGCACGGGAACCCTCGGATCGCAGGTCGTCACCCGGCTGCGGGACGCGGGCCACGAGGTCCGCGTCCTGAGCCGGCACTCCCCGGACCACCCCGTCGACCTGCGGGACGGCGCCGGGCTGGACGCGGCGGTGGCCGGGGCGGAGGTGGTCGTGCACTGCGCGAGCAGCCCGCGCGGCGGGGACGACACGGCGGCGGGCCATCTCATCGAGGCGGCCCGGCGGGCGGGGGTCGGGCACCTCGTCTACATCTCGATCGTGGGCGTGGACCAGGTCCCGTACTCGTACTACCGGGTCAAGCTCAAGGTCGAGCGGATGCTGGAGGAGTCGGGCCTGGGCTGGACGGTGCTGCGCACCACCCAGTTCCACGACCTCGTCCACGGCTACTTCCGGGCGATGGCCAAGCTGCCGGTCCTGCTGGTGCCCGCGGGGACCCGGGACCAGCCTCTCTCGGTGGACGAGGTCGCGGACCGGCTGGCGGCCCTCGCGGCCGCCCCGCCGGCGGGGCGGGTACCCGACATGGGCGGCCCGGAGTCGCGCGAGATGACGGACCTGGCCCGGGCCTACCTCCGCGGCACGGGCCGCCGCCGCCCGGTCCTCCCGGTCCGCCTCCCGGGCAAGGCCGCCGCGGCCTTCCGCCGCGGCGCGCACCTGGCCCCGGCGCACGCCGTCGGCAAGGCCACGTTCGAGGACTTCCTGGCGGTTTGGCTCCCGCCCGGGGATGCCGCCGCTTCCCGGTAACGGCGCCGCAACCGGGGCTCCGCCCCCGCCCCCACCGGGCTCCGCCCCGCACCCCGCGCCTCAAACGCCGGCGAGGCTGAACTTGTGCGGCGAGACTGGGTGGTGCGGCAAGGCCGAAGGGTGCGGCTCAAAGATCGGGGCTCCGCCCCGGACCCCGCGCCTCAAACGCCGGCGAGGCTGAACTTGTGCGGCGAAGCCGGATGGTGCGGCCAGGCTGGAGTAGCAGCCGGGCCGGTTGGGTCGGGGTCGGGTGTGTGTCGGGGTGATCCCCGCAGGGCGCCGAACACAAGGTGCCCAGACGCTCCGACCCCCCGACACGTTCGGCGCCCGAGGAGACGCCCCGGCGCGCGCCCGGCCCCGGCACAACCGGCCCCACCCGTACCCCGCCCGAGCGGTGCAGCCACCCGGCGCCCAGCCCCGGCACAACCCGCCCCCGCCCAAGCGGCGCAGCCAACCCGCGGCGCAGCCAACCGGCGGTCCCTACCCCCCGAACAGGGCGTCCTGCGCCGCCTCGCGGGCGCACAGGCGGGCGCCGGTGAGGACCGCCCGGTCGCCGAGCGCGGTGGCGCGGACGGCGGTCGGGACCGGGGACAGGGTGGCGAGGCGGGCGGCGACGCGGGCGGCCAGTGCGTCGCCCCCGGCTCGGCCGAGTTCACCGCCGAGGACCACGCAGCCCGGGTCGAGCACCGCCGCCACCGCCGCGGCGCCGAGGGCGAGCCGTTCGGCCAGGGCCTCCAGGAACGCGTCTCCGGCCGCGCCGGCGACGGCCTCCTCCGCCGGGCCGCGGAAGCCGTGTTCCGCCGCGAGCGCCGCCACCGCCTCCCGGCCCGCCAGGGCATGGAAGCCGCCCCCGCACTCGGCGGCCGAGGGCAGGGTGCCGGTGCCCGGGACCGGGAGGAAGCCGATCTCGCCGGCCCCGCCGGAGGCGCCCCGGCGCAGCCGGCCGTCCAGGACCACCGCCGCGCCCACGCCCGCGCCGAGCCACAGGAGGACGAAGGAGTCCAGGTCGCGGGCGACACCCAGGCGCTGTTCGGCGAGGGCGGCCAGGTTGGTCTCGTTCTCGACCACGACCACGGCGGGCAGGGTCCGTTGCAGGGCGCTCACCAGGTCGCGGTGCCAGGCCGGCAGGCCGATGGTGTCGCGGAGTTCGCCGGTGGCCGGGGTGACCAGGCCGGGGGCTCCGATGACGACGGTGTGCAGGGCGGACGCGCCGGCCTCGTGTGCGGTGCGCAGCAGGGCCGCCACCGCGTCCTCGGGTGCGCCGACGGGCAGGGCGGCCTCGGCGAGGGGCCGGCCGAGGAGGTCGGTGACGACGGCGGTGACCCGGTCGGTGCGGACGTCCAGGGCGGCGAGGTGGGCGCGGTGGGCGACGATCCCGTAGAGCTTGGCGTTGGGGCCGCGCCGCTGTTCGCCGGACTCCCCGACGACCTCGATCAGCCCGGCTCCGGTGAGCCGGTCGACGAGGTCGGCGACCGAGGGGCGGGAGAGCCCGGTCTTGGACTTGAGCTGGGTGGCCGTCAGCGGCCCGGACTCCTGGAGGAGTCGCAGGGCGAGGCGGTCGTTGAGGGCCCGGGCCGTGCTGGGCGAGGCGGGGGACGGTACCGGGGCGGGGGCGGAAGTCACGGCGCCCATCCTAGGGAGTCGAGGCCGTTAACTATCAGGCAGGGTCCCTGATAGTTTAAGGGTCATGACCGGGGACAACGACCTCAGCCCGGCGCGCCTGCGCCATGCCCGCTTCGCCATCGCGGCCGTCTTCTGCGCCCACGGCGCCGTCACCGGCTCCTTCGCCACCCGCATCCCCTGGATCCAGGACCACGCCCAGCTCAGCGCCGGCACCCTGGGCCTCGCCCTCGCCTTCCCCGCCCTCGGTGCGGCGCTCGCGATGCCGCTGGCCGGGCGGATCAACCACCGGTTCGGCGCGCGCACCGCGCTGCGGGGGCTGCTGGCGATGTGGACCCTCTCCCTGATCCTGCCGAGCCTCGCCCCGAACCTGCCCGCCCTCTGCCTGGCGCTGCTCATCTACGGAGCCACCGCGGGCATGTCGGACGTGGCGATGAACGCGCTGGGCGTGGAGACCGAGAACCGGCTGCGCCACTCGATCATGTCCTCGCTGCACGGCATGTGGAGCGTGGGCGCCCTGCTCGGCTCGGCCGCCGGCACGGTCGCCGCGCACACCGGGGCAGACGCCCGGCTGCACCACCTGGTCGCCGCCCTCGTCCTCACCGCGGCCGGGCTGATCGCCGTACGGGGCGTACTGGACCTGCGCAGCGACGCGGAGGCGCAGGCGCCGCCGCACTTCGCGCTGCCCCCGAAGTCCGCGCTGTTCATCGGGGCCATCGGGTTCTGCGCGGTCTTCGCCGAGGGCGCGAGCCTGGACTGGTCGGCGGTGTACCTGCGGGACGTGCTGCACACGGACGCCGGGCTGGCGGCCGCCTCCACCACCGCCTTCGCGCTCACCATGGCCGTGGCCCGGCTGTCCGGGGACCGGGTGGTGGACCGGTTCGGGCCGGTGCGCACGGTCCGGGCGGGCGGCGTACTGGCCACCGTGGGCGGGCTGCTCGTGGTCCTGGCGCGGAATCCGGGGGCGGCCCTGGCCGGCTTCGCGATGATCGGGCTCGGCATCGCGGTGGTGGTCCCGCTGGCCTTCGCGGCGGCGGGTCGCAGCGGGCCGGCCCCGGCGCAGGCCATCGCGGGCGTCGCGACGATCACGTACACCTCGGGGCTGATCGCGCCGTCGGCGATCGGCGCGGTGGCCGACGCGAGTTCGCTCGTGGTGTCCTTCGGACTGGTCACGCTGCTGGCCTTCGCACTGGTCGTGGGCGCCGCGGTACTGCGCCGGCGGCCGCCGGTCGGGCAGTCTGGGGGCGGGGCCGGCGAGAAGGCCGGCCCGGCCGATCGGGACGAACCCATCGATATCCGGCCGTAATATGTCGACGGGCCGCAGCGGCACTTCCCGTGCGCTGCGGCCTCGACGTGTCAGCGGCCGGCGCCGGGAGCGTCCGGAGATGAGGAGTGGAACATGGGCCTCGGCGTGGGCTGGACCCTGCACGGAGACGGGCGGACCCCCGCCCCCGGCGCGGTGGTCCGGCCGGAGGAGCGGCTGTCGTGGCCGCGGACCGCCGGGCTGGGCGCCCAGCACGTCGTGGCGATGTTCGGCGCGAGTTTCGTCGCACCGGTCCTGATGGGCCTGGACCCGAACCTGGCCATCATGATGTCCGGCGTCGCGACGGTGATCTTCCTCCTCGCGACGCGCGGCCGGGTCCCCTCCTACCTGGGCTGCTCGCTGTCCTTCGTCGGCGTGGCGGCCGCGATCCGGGCCGCGGGCGGAGACAGCGCGGTGGTCACCGGCTCGGTCTTCGTCGTCGGCGTGGCGCTCTTCCTGGCCGGGCTGGCCGTCCAGCGCTTCGGGGCGCGCGTGATCCACACGGCGATGCCGCCCATCGTGACGGGTGCGGTGGTGATGCTGATCGGCTTCAACCTGGCGCCGGTGACGGCGTCCACGTACTGGCCGCAGGACCAGTGGACGGCGTTGCTGACCATGCTGTTCACCGGCTTCGCCGTGGTCTGCCTGCGCGGTTTCTGGTCGCGCATCGCGATCTTCCTGGGGCTGGTCTTCGGGTACACGATCTCCTGGCTCTTCGACCTGCTCTTCGGGAAGATCCACTCGACGGTGGGCGGGGAGGCGGCCGTGGACCACTGGCGCCTGGACCTGTCGGCGGTCGCGAAGGCCGACTGGATCGGCCTGCCGTCCTTCCACGGGCCGTCCTTCGAGTGGTCGGCGATCCTGATCGCCCTGCCGGTGGTGATCGCGCTGATCGCCGAGAACGCCGGGCACATCAAGGCCGTCGGCGAGATGACCGGCGACCCCCTCGACGACAAGCTGGGCACGGCCATCGCGGCGGACGGCGCCGCGTCCATGCTGTCCACGGCGGTCGGCGGCCCGCCCAACACCACGTACTCCGAGAACATCGGCGTCATGGCGGCGACCCGGGTGTACTCCACGGCGGCGTACTGGGCGGCGGCCGGATTCGCGCTGCTCTTCGGCCTGTGCCCCAAGTTCGGCGCGATCGTCGCCGCGATCCCGGGCGGCGTCCTCGGCGGCATCACCGTGATCCTGTACGGGATGATCGGCCTGCTGGGCGCCCAGATCTGGATCAACGGCGGGGTCGACCTGCGCAATCCGCTGAACCTGGTGCCGGCCGCGGCGGGCATCATCATCGGCATCGGCGGCGTGAAGCTCCAGATCACCGACACCTTCGAGCTGGGCGGCATCGCGCTGGGCACGATCGTGGTGATCGGGGGGTATCACGCGCTGCGCTGTCTCGCCCCCGCGCACCTGAAGCCGCAGGAGCCCCTGCTCGACGCGGGCACTTCCGCCTACGACACCGGCGGGGAGGCGCAGGACAAGCCCCGTTGACGGGGTTTCGCCCGAATCGGGGAAGCGTACGGCCAAGTTCCCCGGTTCCGCGGCGGCGCCTGCGACTCTGCCTCCCATGGAAGCGGTGCTGGCGCGGATGCGCGCCCTGGACGAGCGGCTGCCGCCGCAGGACGGTGTCGCCGTCTTCAACCGGGTCTACCTGACCGTGACGGAGACCCTGCACCATCGGATCGAGCACGGGGGGTTCCCGGCGCCGCGCCGGGCGCAGACCCTCAGCGTGCGGTTCGCGGAGCGGTACCTGACGGCGGTGGAGGCGGACCGGGCCCCGGCCTGCTGGCGCCCCCTCCTCCAGTACCGGCGCCACCCCGGGATCCGCCCGCTCCAGCACGCGCTGGCCGGTATCAACGCGCACATCGGCCACGACCTGGCGGTGGCGGTGGTGTCCGCGTGCCGCTCCCTGGACTGCGAACCGGCCGCCCTCGAAGCCGACTTCGACCGGGTCGGCGACACCCTGGTCACCCTGGAGGAACGCATCCGGGAGGACCTGATGCCGGGCCCGGACCTCCTGGAGATCGCCGACCCGCTGACCCACCTGGTCGGCTCGTGGAGCCTGGAGCGCGCCCGCGCGGGCGCCTGGGCGGCGGCCCGCCTCCTGTGGACACTGCGCCGCTCCCCCGAACTGGCCGAGGAGTTCACGAAGTCCCTGGACGCGGGCGTCGGCCTGGTCGGCCGCTGCCTGCTGACCCCCGTCAGAACGCCCTCGCAAGCCGGCCGGACCCCCAGCCGGGTCTGACCTGCACGCCCCCGGGCGGGGCCGCGGGCGCCGTCACCTAGGCTCACGCGATGGGCAGCTTCACGACGCACCGCCTGCGGGCGCACGATCCCGCGCGATCGCCGGCGCTCCGCTTCGCCGCGCTGTGCACGTGCCTCGCCGAGTTCGCCCCGTACGGGTTCCGCGCGACCTACCACCACCTGTGCCACAGCGCGGGGATCCCGCCCGAACCGGAGCAGGACCCGCAGGCGGTGGTACGGGCGGTGGAGGAGCTGCACGCGGCGCGGGAGGTCTGGTTCGCCGCGTTCCGGGCCTGGAAGGGCGCGCGCCGGGTGCAGAAGCTCGCCGGGGTACGGGTCCCGGTGCCGCCGGAGCCGCGCCGCGTGCTGTGGTGCCCCGACCCGGGCTTCCACCCGGCCGAACCGCTCGCGGCGGTGATGCCGCGCATCCTGTGCGCACCGCCGGGGGCGCTCGCGCACTGCCCGGTCTGCCCGGAGGGCCGGGGCACGGTGCCCTGGCACGACGGGAACCGGGTCCACCGGCTCTGCGCGGGCTGCGGGGTGAGCCTCGCCGACCGGCCGGTTCCGCACGATGCCCGCGTCGCCGCCGACCGGGCGGAGCGGTGGCGGCCGGTCTGGAGACGGCGGGCATGAGAACGGGCCGCCGGCCCGCGTGCTGACGTTCGCGGGTCGGCGGCCCGTGATCGGGGGCCGGGAGGGTCAGTCCTCCGGGAGTTCGACCGGGGCGATCTCGTCGTAGACGTCGCCCGGGCCCGGGTTGGTGGAGTCCGTGGACCCGCCGAGGTGGTGCATGACGCCCCAGACGGCGTTGAGGGCGGTCTGGACCGCGCCCTCGGCCCAGCCGGCCGTCCAGGAGATGTCGTCGCCCGCGAGGAAGATGCCGCGCTTGTCCTCGGGGAGGCGGTCCTGCATGAAGTGGGTGAACAGGCGGCGCTGGTAGCGGTAGTGGCCCGGGAGGTTGGCCTTGAACGCGCCCATGAAGTAGGGCTCGTTCTCCCAGGACACGGTGACCGGGTTGCCGATGACGTGGCGGCGGATGTCGACCTTCGGGTAGATCTCGCCGAGGGACTTCAGCATGACCTCCATCCGCTCGTTCGCGGACAGCGGCAGCCACTTCAGGCTGTCGTCGCACCAGGTGTACGAGAGGCAGATGACCGCGGGCTTGTCCGGGCCGTTGTCCAGCAGGTACGTGCCGCGGGTCATGCGGTCGGTGAGGGTCATCGACATGACGTCGCGGCCCGTCTCCTCGTCCTTGTCGAGCCAGAAGGGGCGGTCGACGGGGACGAACAGCTTGGACGACTCCATGTAGTGGGTGCGCTCGATCGCCGTCCAGTGGTCGATCGGGAAGAGCGTGTCGTCGCACTCGATCTTCGACAGCAGCATCCAGGACTGGGCCGTGAAGATCGCGGCGCGGTACGTGCGGATGTCGCCGGAGGAGTCGGTGACCGTGATGCGGTTGCCGGCCGTGCGGTGCAGGCGGGTCACCGCCGGGCGCGGGGTGCCGTCGTGCAGGGTGGACAGCGAGGTGCCCTGGGCCCAGTGCACGATCTTCTCGGGCTCGCGCTCCCACAGGCGCAGCGGCAGCTGCTGCGAGCCGCCCACGATGCCGCGGTGGTGGTCGTCGGCCTCGGTGTAGACGACGCGCAGGATCTCCAGGATGGAGTTCGGGAAGTCGGTGTCCCAGCCGCCGGTGCCGAAACCGACCTGGCCGAAGATCTCGCGCTTGCGGAAGGACTGGAAGGCCTCGGACTTGCACAGGAAGCCGTAGAAGGTCTCGTCGTCGAGCTTCTCGACGAGCTTCGCCCAGATCTCGCGGATGCGCGGGACGTCCCGCTCGCGCATCGCGGTGTTCATGTCGGAGAAGTCGGCGCCCTCGTCGAGGCAGGCGTTCCACGCGGCGGCGACGTCGCGGTAGACCTGCGGGAGGTCGGCGATGGTCTCGGCGTAGTGGGTCTCGCCCTTGAGGTCCACGACCGTCGAGGGGGTGGCCTCGGCGAGCGGGTTCGGGAAGGGCTCGGTGACCAGGCCGACGAGGTCGATGTAGTGCTGCAGGGCCGTGGAGGACGGCGGGAAGCGCATGGCGCCCATCTCCGCGGTCAGTTCCTCGGTGCCGGCGCCCTCGAAGCCGACGGTGCGCAGCCGGCCGCCGATCTGGTCGGCCTCGTAGACGACGGGCTTGAGGCCCATCTTCATCAGCTCGTACGCCGAGATGATGCCGGACAGCCCGCCGCCGATGACGGCGACCTCGGTGCCGAGTTCGGTCGCGGGTATCTGACCGAGACCCGCCGGGTGGGCGAGGAAGTCGTCGTACGCGTACGGGAAGTCCGGGCCGAACATGGTGATCGGCGGCTGTCCGTCGCTGTGCGGGACGGCGGTGGTGGGCACCGTGGACGTCATGGGGGTACGTCTCCTTGCGGCAGGGCTGGGGGAAGGGGTCTCAGACGAGGGAGGCGTAGAGCCCGGGGCGGCGGTCCCGCAGGTAGGGATTGGTCTCGCGGGATGCTGCCAGCAGCTCGGGGTCGGCCTCGCCGAACACCAGCTCCTCGCCGCGGCCGGCCCGGGTCCGGGTGACCCCGTCGGGGCTCGCCAGGCAGCTGAGTCCGACGAACTCGAACTCGCCTTCCGGGCCGGTGCGGTTGACGTACGCGATGTACATCTGGTTCTCGAAGGCCCGTACGGGGACGAGCTGTTCGGCGACGAACTGGAACGGGTGCATCTGCGCGGTCGGCACCAGGAGGAGGTCGGTGCCGGCGAGCGCGTGCGCCCGGACGTTCTCGGGGAACTCCACGTCGTAGCAGATCATGATGCCGATGCGGAGGCCGCCGAGGTCCGCCTGGACGACGGGGGTGTCGCCGGGGGTGAAGGCGTCCTGTTCGAAGCAGCCGAAGAGGTGGGTCTTGCGGTAGTTCGCGAGACGCACCCCGTCGCGGCCGATGAGCTGTGCCGCGTTGAAGACGGCGTCGTCCCCCCGCTCCGGGTAGCCGTACAGGACGGCGATGCCGTGGCGGCGGGCGATCTCGCCGATGGCGACGGCGGACGGGCCGTCGGCCGGTTCGGCGAGCCCGGGGATGTCCTGGAGGTCCAGCGCGTAGCCGGTCAGGAACATCTCCGAGGTGACGAGGAGCCCGGCCCCGCCCTGCGCGGCGTGCGCCGCCGCCTCGTCGAGCGCCGTGAGGTTCTGGGCGGTGTCGCCGAGAACTCCGGAGCTCTGGAGGAGGGCGGTGCGCAGCGCAGGCATGGGCTACCTCTGTGACAGGAGGGGTGGGGTCATACGAAGGTACGTTCGCGCGCGCCACCGGGACAAGCCGTGACCGTTGCGCTGCGCGCATCGATTCGTTGCGTGTTCCGCGACGGGTGCGGCGATTCGTTGCGCGGGACCCCCAGGGGCTCCCGGGGAACCCCTGAGGACCCGCGCGGACCCCCTCCGCGGGCCCCTTCTACGCGGCCTTGCGGAAGGCCGGGTGGCCGGCCAGGAAGCGCAGGTCGTCGAGGATGTCGGGGGTGTGGTCGGAGACGACGCGGCCGCTCCAGGTGTCGACGAGGGCCGGGACGGTCACGGTGCCGTCGAAGTGGTGGCCGGCGGCCTCGTAGGCGAGCCGCAGCGCGGTGTACCCGGCGGATTCGACGGCGGAGCCGATGCCGGAGCCGATGTCGATGCCCGTGCCCGTGCCGGCGGTGCCGGTGACTGTGCCCGTGCCGGTGCCCGTGCCCTTGCCCGTGCCGAGGACCGTGGTGGCGACGGAGTCGTCGAGGCCCAGCACGGCCAGGGCGGCGGCCACCTGCCGGGAGCACGGACAGTCGGCGCGGAGGTAGAGGCGGTAGCGGTGCGGGACGGGGGAGAACCCGGCCCCGATGCGGCCGCGCGGGGCGGGGGCCGGACCGGTGCGGGGCAGGACGGTGTGGGACATGGCTCTCCAGGGGCTGCGCGGGCGATGGCCCGGTCACACGGCGGCCGGGTCACAGGGGTGGCCCGGGCAGGGCCGTGCCTCGGGTGAGGCGGCGCTGCGCAGGCCGGCGCTCCGGGCGCCGTCGCGCACGCCCGGTCCGGGTCACTCGTCTGCGAGGGGGTTCAGCCGCGCGGGCCGAATGCGCTGCACACGCGCAGCAGGTCGATGTGCAGGCGCCGGGTCAGCCACCAGCTCCGCAGGGCCGGGGCTCCCGGTTCCGCCGTCCAGGCCGTGTCCACCGGTGCTCCACCCCCGTCCTCTTCTCGGCCTGTCCAGGCCTGCTCCCGGTCCGTCCCGGCCTCGGCGGCCCGCGTCGTGGTCGCCCGCGGCGCGGTGGTTAGGCTTCCCACGACGGGCACGTTCGTCGTGGCCGTCCCCCGCAGTTTCGTGGCGGCGCCCGGGGCCGTCAAGAAGGCGGCCGCGGGACGGCCGCCGCCGCCCCACGGAAGGAGTCCCGCACCCATGTCCCCCGAGACCGGCACCCTGTCCGCCAGCGCTGTACTCGACAACCCGGTGTGGGCCGCACTGACCGGAACCCACCGCGCTTTCGCCGAGCTGGGGCCGGCGGGTCTGGCCGGCCGGTACACCGTGGACGCCTCCCCCTTCGCGGCGCTGTCCGACCCGGAGGATCCCGGGGCGTGGGCGGACCTGGCCGCGCTGGCGGGACCCGGTCAGGAGGTCTGGGTGACCGGGCTGCCGACCCCGCCGGCGGACTGGGAGACGCTGGTGACGGTGCCGGGCGTACAGCTGGACGGCCGGGCGGTACGGGCCGAGGCCGCGCCGGAGGCGGTCCTCCTGGGCCTCGACGACGTCCCGGAGATGCTGGAGCTGGTCGGGCTGACCCGGCCGGGCCCGTTCCTGGACCGGACGGTCGAGCTGGGCACGTACCTCGGGATCCGCCACGAGGGCCGGCTCGTCGCGATGGCCGGGGAGCGGATGCGGCCGGCGGGCTGGTCGGAGATCAGCGCGGTGTGCACCCATCCGGACCACCGGGGCCGGGGCCTGGCGGGCCGGCTGACCCGTGCGGTCGCGGCGGCGGTCCGCGAGCGCGGGGACAGCCCGTTCCTGCACGCGGCGGCGGCGAACACCGGCGCCGTACGGCTCTACGAGTCGATGGGCTTCACGACGCGCCGCCGCCCGCTGTTCCTGGGGCTGCGCACGCCGGCCGGCGGGGCCTGATCCGGCGGTCGTCGGCGACGGCGGGGTTTCAGCGGGCGGCCTGCGGTCACACGCGGGACAACCCACGGAAAGGAACTGCCATGACCGACGTCTCACGCCTGCCCGGCTCCGCGCACCACTTCTGGCAGTGGCAGTCCAGGGCGGCCTGCCGGGACCTGGGGTCCGGCCGGTTCTTCCACCCCGCCGGTGAGCGGGGCGAGGACCGCGAGCAGCGGGACGCCGCCGCGAAGCGGGTCTGCGCGGCCTGCCCGGTCCGGACGGCCTGCCTCGACCACGCCCTGCGCACCCGCGAGCCGTTCGGCGTCTGGGGCGGCCTGACGGAGGAGGAGCGCCACGCGCTCCTCGGCCCGGCGGGGCTGACGTTGGCGGCCCGCGGCTAGGCCCTCCCGGGCCGGTTGGCCGCGCCGCTCGGGCCGGGCTTCGGGTGGGCCGGTTGTGCCGGGGCCGGGCGCCGGGTGGCTGCGCCGCTCGGGCCGGGCTTCGGGTGGGCCGGTTGTGCCGGGGCCGGGCGCCGGGTGGCTGCGCCGCTCGGGCGGGGTACCGGTGGGGCCGGTTGTGCCGGGGCCGGGCGCCGGGTGGCTGCGCCGCTCGGGCGGGGTACGGGTGGGGCCGGTTGTGCCGGGGCCGGGCGCCGGGTGGCTGCGCCGCTCGGGCGGGGTACGGGTAGGGCCGGTTGTGCCGGGGCCGGGCGCCGGGTGGCTGCGCCGCTCGGGCGGGGTACGGGTAGGGCCGGTTGTGCCGGGGTCGGGCGCGCGCCGGGGCGTCTCCTCGGGCGCCGAACGTGTCGGGGGGTCGGAGCGTCTGGGCACCTTGCGTCGACGCCCTGCGGGGATCACCCCGACACACACCCGACCCCGGCCCAACCGGCCGGTCCGATCTCAGCCCCCTGCGGCCTTTCGGCTTCGCCGCACCATATCCAGCCCCTCCGGCGTCCCCCGGACGAAGTCTGGGGGAGGGTCCGGGCGGAGCCCGGCGGGGCGGAGGCTCGGAGGCTGGGTTGCTGCGGTACGGCCGGCCGGGCCGAGGGTTACGCCGGTGCGCCGGAGGTGAAGCGGCGGAGCAGCGGGGAGAGGACGAGGACCGACTTGGTGCGCTCCACGAAGGGCTCGCCCGCGATGCGTTCCAGGACCCGTTCGAAGTGCCGCATGTCGGAGGCGAAGACCTGGACGAGGGCGTCCGCGTCACCGGTGACGGTCGACGCGGACACCACCTCGGGATATCTCTCCAGTCCTCGCCGGATGTCGTCCGGCGAGGTGTTGTGCCGACAGTAGATCTCGATGAAGCCCTCGGTCTCCCAGCCCATGGCGGCGGGGTCCACGCGCACGGTGAAGCCGGTGATGGCGCCTTCGGCGCGCAGCCGGTCCACGCGCCGCTTCACGGCGGGGGCGGAGAGCCCGACCTCGGAGCCGATGTCCGCGTAGGAGCGGCGGGCGTCCTCGGCGAGGGCGTGCACGATGCGTTCGTCGAGATCGTTCAGTCGCACGGGGGGTGAATCACTTCTGTTCAGCGGCCTCCTCGGCCGTGTCGGCCAGGGCGGCCACAGTGGCCAGGCTGGAGCGGCGCATGCCGTAGAAGAAGTAGATCACGAGCCCGACGGCCATCCAGCCACCGAAGACCAGCCAGGTGATTCCGGGCAGCTCCGTCATCAGGTAGGCGCAGAGGAGGAAGCCCACGATCGGGGTGACCGGGAAGAGCGCGACCTTGAAGGTGCGGTTCATCTCCGGGCGGGTCCTGCGCAGGATGATGACGGCCACGTTGACGAGGGCGAACGCGAAGAGCGTGCCGATGCTGGTGGCGTTCGCCAGCTCACCCAGCGGGATGAAGGCGGCGAGCAGTCCGCAGAAGAGGCAGACGATGATCGTGTTGACGCGGGGGGTGCCGGTCTTCGGGTCGACCTTGGCGAAGGCCTTGGGCATCAGGCCGTCGCGGGACATGGCGAAGAGGATGCGGGTCTGGCCGTAGAGGACGGCGAAGACGACGCTGGCGATGGCGACGACGGCGCCCGCGGCCAGGATGACGCTCCAGAAGGAGTGACCGGTGACGTTCTCCATGATCTGGGCCAGGGCGGCCTCGCTGCCCTCGAACTCCTGCCACGGCATGGCGCCGACGGCGACCAGGGCGACGAGGCAGTAGATCGCGGTGACGATGGCGAGCGAGAGCATGATCGCGCGCGGCAGGTCCTTCTTCGGGTTCTTGGCTTCCTCACCGGCGGTGGAGGCGGCGTCGAAGCCGATGTACGAGAAGAAGAGCATGGAGGCGGCGGTGCTGATGGCGGTCACGCCGAGCGGGGCCAGCGGGGTGTAGTTGCCGGCCTTGATGCCCATGAAGCCGATGACGCAGAAGAGCACCAGCGTCACGATCTTGACGGCGACCATGATCGAGTTGATCCGGGCGCTCTCCTTGGCCCCGCGCAGCAGGAAGACCATGCAGAGCAGGACGACGACCAGGGCGGGCAGGTTGATGTAGCCGCCCTCGCCCAGCGGGGCGGAGAAGCCCTCGGGGATGGTGAAGCCGAGCGTGCCGTCGAGCAGCTCGTTGAGGTACTGGCCCCAGCCGACGGCGACGGCCGCGACCGAGACGCCGTACTCCAGGACCAGGCACCAGCCGCAGACCCAGGCTATGAGCTCGCCCATGGTGGCGTAGGCGTAGGAGTACGAGGAGCCCGAGACGGGGATGGAGCCCGCGAGCTCGGCGTAGGAGAGCGCCGAGAAGAGCGCGGTCAGGCCCGCGAGGATGAACGCGACGAAGACGGCCGGGCCGGCGATCGGGGTGGCCTCGCCGAGGACGACGAAGATGCCGGTGCCCAGGGTGGCGCCGATGCTGATCATGGTCAGCTGCCACATGGTGAGCGAGCGCTTGAGCGCTCCGCCCTCACCCTGGCCGCCCTCGGAGACCAGCTGCTCCACCGGCTTGCGGCGGAGCAGCGGGTTGACGGGCTTCGAGGCGAGCGGTGGCGCCTGGCCGTGGTCGAGCACGAGGGGACTCCTTGTCACTGCGGATCGGGGAGGTCGGGGATGAGGCGTCGACCGCGACGGTCCGGAGCAGGACAGGGCCCGACGGGGGAAGGGGCCTGAGCATGGGAGGACCGCCGAGCTGGCGATCCGCCACTCCACGTACAGCGAGTGAGCCTACGAGCTGAGTGATACCGCCCGTAATGCACCATCCTTGCACATTGGCGCACGATCGTTGCGCGGATCTGTCCGGGATGGTCCTTTGTTGCGTGCGGATGATCGATCGCTGCGCAGCCCTCTCCGAACCCCGTTTCTTGACACCTCGTCAGGTGTGTCGCAGCGTGCCGCCTGACGGCATTGGTGCGACCGGAGGCGGTGGATCCGCGCCCGCGCGGGGTACGGGTCGCCGAGACCGCGGACACACGATCGGAGGCGGAGCGTGAGCAGACCGGGCGCTGACGAGCGGTGGCCGTGGCAGGATCCGCAGCCCTTCCTGCGCGGGGTGGCCTGGCTGGACCAGGGTCGCCCGGTGCGGGCCGACCCGGCCGACACCATGCGGCTGCCGTGGGACACCGGCGAGCGGGCCACCCTGCCCATAGGGGTCCGGCTGGAGTTCACCACGGAGACCGCGCAGGCGGTGGAGGTCCGCTACCGGGCGACCGTGCCCGGCCCCACCGACGCCCTGCGCGACCTCGCGCACGGCTTCGCGCTCTGGGACCGGCACGGGGTGGTCGCCGAGGTGTTCACCGAACCGGCCGCGGAGGCCGTCGTACGGATCGGCCTGGGGGGCGGCACCGGCCCCTTCACCATCCACCCGCCCGAGACCCAGTCCCCGCTGGTCCTCGGCCTGCGCGGGATCGGCGGCCCGCTCGCCCCGGCGCCGGCCGCCCCGCGCTGGGTGGTGCACGGCGACTCCATCACCGAGGGCTGGTGGTCCACCCGTCCCGCGCACGGCTGGCCCGCCGTCACCGGCCGGGCCCTCGGCTGGGACACCGTCAACCTCGGCTACGCGGGCGCCGCGCGCGGCGAACTCACCACCGCCGAACAGCTCGCGGGCCTGCCCGCCGACGTCCTCACGCTCGCCTTCGGCACCAACTGCTGGTCCCGGGTGCCCTTCTCCGCGCCCCTGCTGTACGAGACCACGCGCGCCTTCCTCGACCTGGTCCGCCAGGGTCACCCGCGGACCCCACTGCTGCTGGTCTCGCCGGTGCTGCGGCCCGACGCCGAGCGCACCCCGAACAAGCTCGGCGCCACCCTGGGCGCGCTGCGCGACGCGATGGAGCGCGCCACCCGGGACCGGATCGCCGCCGGGGACGACCGGCTCGCCGTCCTCCCGGGCCGCGACCTGCTCGGTCCCGAGCACCTGGAGGACGGGCTGCACCCCAACGACAGCGGACATCAGGTACTCGGCCTCGCTGTGGCCACGGCTCTGCGGCGCACCGGGTTCGGCGCGGGGTGAGTGAAACAGCCCACACGAGCTCCCTTGAACAGATCCCTGCCATCAGGGCGTGTCCTGAGCACAGTTGCCGCCGCCGGGGGCGACGGCACGACAGACACCACATGTGGGAGAGATCAAGATGGGCATCAAGCGCGGAACCACCCTTGCAGCCGTCGCGATGACGGTCGTCCTCGCGGCGACCGCCTGCGGTCCGTCGGACGACAAGGCGGCCGACACCGCCCAGCCCGCCGGTGCCGCCGCCCAGGCCCCCGCCGCGGACGGGGGGTACGGAGCCCCCGCCGCGGACGCGGGATCGGGCGCCAAGACCGCCGGGCAGCTGGCGATCGCCAACAACGACCAGCTGGGCGCGGTTCTCACCGACAGCGCCGGCCTCACCCTCTACCGCTTCGACAAGGACACGGCCAAGCCGCCGAAGTCGAACTGCGACGGGGACTGTGAGAAGACCTGGCCGGTGGTCGCCGCCGGCGATGCCACCGCCTCGGCGGGCATGGACCCCTCGCTGCTCGGCGAGGTCGTGCGCAGCGACGGCAGCAAGCAGCTGACGGTGGCCGGCTGGCCCGCGTACCGCTTCAACAAGGACACCAAGGCGGGCGACTTCAACGGCCAGGGCGTCGGCGGGGTGTGGTTCGCGCTCGCGCCGGACGGCAAGAAGGCCGCCAAGGGGGCGGCGACCGAGGGGGCACCGCCGGCCGCGGGCGGCGCCGCCGAGGCCGACGGGAAGCTGTCGGTGGCCAAGGACCCCAAGCTGGGCGATCACATCGTCGACGGCAAGGGCATGACCGTCTACCGGTTCAAGCCGGACACCCAGTGGCCGATGACCTCCAAGTGCGTGGGCGACTGCCTGGCCAAGTGGCCGGTCGTCGCGCCGGTGGAGAAGGCCGAGGACAAGGGGATCGCCGAGAAGAACTACACGGTGCTCAACCGCCCGGACGGCCTGAAGCAGCAGAGCGTCGACTGCTGGCCCGTCTACACCTTCACCGGTGACAAGAAGCCCGGCGACATCAACGGCCAGGGCGTGGGCGGCACGTGGTACGCCGTCTCCCCGGAAGGCAAGCTCATCACCGTCCAGTAGTCCCGGCACTCCTCCGCAACCCTCCCGGCCCCCCACCACGGTCGCGCGGCCCCTGCCCCCATCCCCCGGGGCGGGGGCCGCGCCCCGTTCCGCCGCGGCGCGCCGGTACCTAGACTCGGCGCCATGCTGCGCGTACTGGCCGTCGACGACGAGAAGCCGCTCCTGGAGGAACTCCTCTACCTGCTGCGCTCGGACCCCCGCGTACTCAGCGCGGAGGGCGCCTCGGACGCCACCGAGGCCCTGCGCCGGGTCACGCGGGCGCTGGAGTCGGGACCGGACGGGGCCGACGCCATCGACGTGGTCTTCCTCGACATCCACATGGCCGGGCTGACCGGTCTGGACATCGCCCGGCTGCTGGCCGGGTTCGCGCGGCCGCCGCTGATCGTGTTCGTCACCGCCCACGAGGGTTTCGCCGTACAGGCCTTCGACCTGAAGGCCGTGGACTACGTGCTCAAGCCGGTGCGCCCCCAGCGGCTGGCCGAGGCCGTCCGGCGGGCCTGTGCGCAGCTGGGCCGCGCCGGGGAGGCGCCGCCGGCCGCCGCCGAGCCGGTGGCGAGCCCGCCGGCCGCGGTGCCACCGCGCCGCCCGGCCCCCGAGGTCGCGGTCGCCGACCGCGCGCCGGAGCAGATCGCGGTCGAACTCGGCGGGGTCACCCGCTTCGTGGCGATCGCCGACATCGCCTACGTCGAGGCGCAGGGCGACTACGCCCGCCTGCACACCGCCGAGGGCAGCCACCTGGTCCGCATCCCCGTGTCCACGCTGGAGGAGCGCTGGGCGGCGCGCGGGTTCGTACGGATCCACCGCCGCCATCTGGTGGCGCTGTCCCGGATCGACGAGATCCGGCTGGACGCGGGCACCACCAGCGTCCGGGTCGGTTCGGCGGAGCTCCAGGTCAGCCGCCGGCACGCACGGGAGCTGCGGGACCTCCTGATGCGGCACGCCACGGGCTGAAAGCGGCCGCCGCCGGGGGCCGTCCGGCGCGCGCGTCCGCCGGCCGGCGACCGTCCGGCGCGCGCGGGTGCCGTTCGTCGCGCGGGGAGGGACGTACGGCGATCCGCCGGAGCCGTCGGCCGCACCGCCGGCGTGAACGGCCCGCCACTGCCATCGCCCCTGCGTATCGTGGATCTTCCGGCGCGGGAGGAGCGAGATGTCCGAGATCCAGGCGCTGGTCGACGCCCTGAGCGGACTGCCCCGCACCCGGCCCGCCGGCCCCGCCGAGGCGGAGGCTCTGCTGGCCCGGCTGCGCAGTGCTGCCGCCCGCTGGGCCGACATCCTGTACGAGGCCCGTGAGGGCGTCCGCGAGCAGGTGCCGCCGCGTGCGGAGGCCGCGCTGACGCTGGCGTTCCGGCGCGCGGAGGAGTCGTACGTGGAGCTGGAGATCGCCCTCCGGGACTGCGCCGAGCACCGCGACCCGGCGGTCTGATCCGGCAGCGGCGCGGAGCCCCCGGCCGCGGCGCCGCAGGGCCGGATCAGGCCTGTTGCCGGGTCCGGGCCCGTGCATAGACTCCGGTCTCCACCCCCCTCCGCCGAAGGACCGACCGGTGAACCAGACGTACGCGCTGACCGCGGTCGCCGTCGTCGTGGTGGTCACCGTCCTGGTCGGCGCGCTGGGTCTGCGCATATCCCGGACCACCTCCGACTTCTACGTGGCCTCGCGCACGGTGGGGCCCCGGCTCAACGCGGCGGCCATCAGCGGGGAGTACCTCTCGGCCGCGTCCTTCCTCGGGGTGGCCGGGCTGGTGCTGCTGCAGGGGCCCGCGATGCTCTGGTACCCGGTGGGCTACACGGCCGGGTACGTGGTGCTGCTCGCGCTGGTCGCGGCCCCGCTGCGGCGCTCCGGCGCGTACACGCTGCCCGATTTCGCCGAGGCCCGGATGGAGTCGCAGGCGGTGCGCCGGATCGCGGTGCTGTTCGTGGTCGGGGTGGGCTGGCTGTACCTGCTGCCGCAGCTGCAGGGAGCCGGGCTGACGCTGGAGGTCCTGACCGGGGCCCCGCACTGGGTCGGCGGGCTGCTCGTGGCCTTCGTGGTGAGCGCGGCGGTGGCCGCCGGCGGGATGCGCAGCATCACCTTCGTCCAGGCCTTCCAGTACTGGCTCAAACTCACGGCCCTGCTGGTCCCGGCCTTCTTCCTGCTGGCCGCCTGGGCCGGGGACGGGGCGCCGCGGGCCACCTTCGACGCGCCGGCGGTCTTCCGGGAGCACACCTCGGTGACCCTCGCGGAGGACGTGCGGCTGTCCCTGGACGAGCCGCTGACGGTCACGGTGACCGGGCAGGTGGACGGTCGCGGCTACGTGGCGGTCCCGCTGACCCTGGCCCCGGGCGCGCATTCCGTACGGGCGCACGCGCGGCTGGAGTTCGCCCCGGACACGCCGGTCCCGGATACCCGCGCGGAAGCCGGACTCGGCGTGTCCAGCTGGTCGGAGCCGCTGTCCGGGGACCGCCCGGAGCACCGGCTGTACGCCACCTACGGGCTGATCCTGGCCACCTTCCTCGGCACGATGGGCCTGCCGCACGTGGCGGTGCGCTTCTACACCAGTCCCAACGGGCGGGCCGCCCGGCGCACCACGCTGGTCGTGCTCGGGCTGGTCGGCGTCTTCTACCTGCTGCCTCCGGTGTACGGGGCGCTGGGCCGGATCTACGCCCCCGAACTCGCCCTGACCGGCGACGCGGACGCGGCGGTGCTGGTGCTGCCCGAGCGGATGCTGGGCGGGCTGCTCGGCGAGCTGCTGGGGGCGCTGCTGGCCGGGGGCGCCTTCGCGGCGTTCCTGTCGACGGCTTCGGGACTGACGATGGCGGTGGCCGGGGTGCTGCACCAGGACGTGCTGCCGGCGCGTGGGGTGCGCAGCTTCCGTTCGGCGGTGCTCGTGGCGATCCTGGTGCCGCTGGGCGGGAGCGTCGCGGCCACCGACGTTCCGGTGGCGGACGCGGTGGGCCTGGCCTTCGCCGTGTCGGCCTCCTCGTTCTGTCCGCTGCTGGTGCTGGGCATCTGGTGGCGCGGGCTGACCCCGCCCGGGGCGGTGGCCGGGCTGGTCACCGGCGGCGGGGCGGCCCTGAGCGCGGTGCTGGCGACCCGGGCGGGGCTGGCCCCGGCGGGCTGGGTGCACACGCTGCTGGCGTGGCCGGCGGTGTGGTCGGTGCCGCTCGGATTCCTGACGATGGTCGCGGTGTCGCTGGTCACCCGCTCGCGGATCCCGGCCGGGACGGCGGCCACACTGGCGCGGCTGCACCTGCCGGAGACCGTGGCCGTGGACCGGGCGTGGGGGTCCCCCCGGTGGAGCGGGGAGGGTCCGCGGTGACCGCGGTGGGTCCGGCCCTGCTGGCCGTGCTGGCGGTGGCGGGTGCGGTCCTGCTGCTGGGCGCGGGCTGGGCGGCGGGCCGCTGGCAGGCCCGGCGCGGCGAACGGGCGGCCGGGCTGGACCTCGGGACGCCGGTGGAGCGGGCCACCTTCCACACCCTGCACACGGCTTCGCTGGCCGCTCCCCCGCTGCGCGCCGGGCTGACCGAGGACGCCGCCCGCAAGGCCGCCCGGCGGCTGCGCTCGCTGCTCGGCACGGAGGCGCTGTGCCTCACGGACCGGGAGTCGGTGCTGGCCTGGGACGGGCCGGGCGCCGACCACCACGAACGGCGGGCGATGGCCCGGGTGGCGGTGATGCTGGAGTCGGGGCGCAGCCAGAGCGTGCGGACCGAGTGCCAGCGGCCCGACTGTCCGCTGAAGTGGGCGGTGGTGGCCCCCCTCACCGGCGAGGACGGGATGCTGGGCGCGCTGGTGGCGTACGGGTCGCGGGAGTCGGCGGTGCTGGTGCGGGCCGCCACGGAGGTCGCGCGGTGGGTGTCCGTACAGCTGGAGCTGTCCGAGCTGGACCGTTCGCGGACCCGGCTGATGGAGGCGGAGATCAAGGCGCTGCGGGCGCAGATCTCCCCGCACTTCATCTTCAACTCGCTCGCCGCGATCGCCTCGTTCGTGCGGACCGATCCGGAGCACGCCCGGGAGCTGCTGCTGGAGTTCGCCGACTTCACCCGGTACTCCTTCCGGCGGCACGGCGACTTCACCACGCTGGCCGAGGAGTTGCGCTCCGTCCAGCAGTACCTGGCGCTGGCGGGCGCCCGGTTCGGCGACCGGCTGAAGGTGACCCTGCGGGTGGCGCCGGAGGTGCTGCCGGTGGCGCTGCCGTTCCTGTGCCTGCAGCCCCTGGTGGAGAACGCCGTCAAGCACGGGCTGGAGGACTCCACCGAGGAGTGCCGGATCACCATCACCGCGCAGGACGCGGGAGCGGAGGCGGTGATCACCGTCGAGGACAACGGGGTGGGGATGGATCCGGCCCTGCTGCGCCGGATCCTGGCCGGGGAGCTCAGCGGTTCCTCCTCCGGCATCGGGCTGCCCAATGTCGACGAGCGGATCCGGCAGGTGTACGGGGACGCGTACGGTCCGGTGATCGAGACGGGCGTCGGCGCGGGCATGAAGGTCACCATCCGCATTCCCAAGTACCGTGCGGGCGTGCACAGTTCACCGTCAGAACACCATCCCCCACGCCCCTGAGCGACCGATCGCGTGTCATCCTGGGAGGGGCGCGACGTGACCGGCGGGGGTACCCCCCGCGGTGACTGCGGAAGGGATCGCCGACGTGCGGGCCGGGCGAGAGAAGCTTCGTGACGAGTTACGGCAATGGGTGCGCGGGGGCGCCGCGGGCGGTGGGGCCTTCCTGGTCGTGGAGGGCGAGCCCGGCGCGGGCCGGACCGACTTCGTACGGGACGCCGTGGCGCGGGCGGCGGCCCTGGGCTGCCGCGTGCGGTACGCGGCGGGCGACCCCCCGGGGATGGGACTGCCGCTGCACGCCGCACTGGACTGTCTGCACCCCCGCGGCCCGGACCGGGCGGCGGTCGTCGCCCTGCTGCGGGAGGCGGAGGAGGCGGCGCGGCCGGGCGGTGCCCTGCTGGCCGCCGTGGACCGGCTGACGGCCGCGGTCGAGGAATGGTGCGCACAGCGGCCGCTGCTGCTGGTGGTGGACGATGCGCAGTGGGCGGATGCGGCCAGCCTGCTGCTGTGGCGGCGCCTGGCCGACCGCGCGGTGACGGGCCGGCTGCCGCTGCTGCTGGCGGCGACCCGGCGCCCGCTGCCCAGGCGGCCCGAGCTGGAGGAGCTGTGCGCCACCCCGGGCGGGCGCACGCTCCGGCTGGAGCCGCTGTCCGGGGCGGAGGCCGCGGGGCTGGTCCGGGACCTGCTGGGCGCGGAGCCCGGGCCCCGGCTGCGGGAGGCGGCCGAGCAGGCGGGCGGCAATCCGCGGCTGCTGCGGGAGCTGCTCGCGCACTGGTCCGGACTGCTCCGCGTCGACGGAGACCGCGCGGAACTCCTCGTCTCCGAGGAGGAGTTGCCGCCACCGCCCGCCTCGCTGACCCGCGAGCCGGGCCGGCTCTCCGCACCGGCGCGCAGCACCCTGCGGCACGCGGCCCTGCTGGGTCCGGCCTTCACGGCGCGCGAGCTGGCCCTCGTACGGGGCGGGCCGGCCCGTGAGCTGCTCGCGGACCTGGAGGAGCCGGTGGCTGCCGGGCTGCTGACGGACACCGGCGGCTCCCTGCGCTTTCGCCACCCGGCGGTGCGGCTGGCGCTGTACGCCGAGACCCCCGAGGCCCTGCGCGACGCCCTGCACCAGGACGCCGCACGGGCCTTCGCCGGCGCGGGCCTGGATCCGGCCCGGACCGCCGGACAGCTGGTGCGCGGCGGCCGACTGGCGCCCTGGGCGGTGCGCTGGCTGGCGGACTCGGCCCCGGCGCTGATCGCCGGGGCGCCGGGCGCGGCGGCCGAGCTGCTGGAGCGGGCCATCTCCGAGGGCGACCCGCGGGAACGGGAGACCCGCGACGCGCTGGAGGAACGGCTGGCGGACGCGGCGCTGATGCTGCGCCGCCCCGAGTCGGTGGACCTCCTCGGCACGCTGCGCGCCCGGACCACGGACCCCGACCGGCGGGCCGCGGTGGACTTCAAACTGGTCTCCGCGCTGATGATCCAGGGCGACATGGCCCGCTCCCTGGCGGTCACCGAGCGGGCGCTGGCGGAGGAATTCCCCTCCGTCGCCCTGCGGTTGCGCCTGGAGGCCTGCCGGGTGCTGGCTCTGGCGGATCTGCACCGGGCCGCGGAGGCGTACGCGCTGGCCGAGGCGGTGGTGGCGCGGGCGCGCCGGCTGCGCGATCCGCTGTGCGGGGCGGAGGCCCACCACGCCGCCTCCTACGCGCTGTTCCACCTGGGGCGCGGCCGGGACTCGCTGCGCCATGTCGCGGACGGGATCGCCTGCGCCCGGCGCAGCCCCGGCGCCAACGACATGCGGTTGCTGCTGCTGGCCAACCAGGCGGAGGGTCACATGCGGTTCGACGAGCCGGGGGCCGTGGCGGCCGCGCTGCGGGAGGCGCGCGAGCTGGCGGTGGCGACCCGTTCGACGGGTCGGCTGGTGGTGACCGAGGCGCGGCTCGCCGAGTTCCACTACCGGCTCGGCGACTGGGACGAGGCCCTCGCCGGGGTGGCCCGGGCCTGCGCGCTGCCGGTGTCGGACGGCTGGCTGCCGGTGGTGGTGCACGGGCTGCGGGCGCTGGTCCTGGGCCACCGCGACGAGCGGGAGGCGGCGGGGGCCGAGCTGGCGGACCTGCCGGCCGATGCCTTCGCCACGCCCACGGCCCGCCGCTACGCCTCCCACGTGCTGCTGGCCCGGGCGCTGCTGGCGGAGCGGGACGGCCGCCCGGCCGACGCCCTGGAGGCGCTGGCGCCCGCGCTGGAGGACGGGGTCGAGGAGTCGGTGGCGTACGACCGCCCCTGGGTGCTGTCGGAGATCGTCCGGCTGGCCCTGGAGTGCGGGGAGACGGCCACGGCCCGGGCGGCGGTGGAGCGCTGCGGGCGGGCGGCGGCGACGCTGGCCGAGTACCCGGGTCCGGCGCTGGCCCTGCTGCGCTGCCGGGGGTTGTTCGCCCAGGATCCGGAGCTGCTGGCGCGGGCGGTGGCACGGGGCGAGCGCGGCGGGTGGCCGCTGGTGCTGGGCCACACCCTGGAGGACCTGGCGGTGGCGCGGGCCTGGCACGGCGATCTCGCCGGGGCTCGGTCGGCGCTGACGCGCGCGGCGGCGGCGTACGAGGGCCTGGGCGCCCGGTGGGACATCGCCCGGGCCGACGCCCGGCTGCGCAGCCTGGGTGTGCGCCGGGGCAGCCGATCGGCGCGGCGCAGGCCGGCCAGCGGCTGGGAGGCGCTGACCCCGGCCGAGCTGAAGGTGGCGCTGCTGGTGGCGCGGGGCCGCTCGAACCCGGAGATCGCGAGCGCGCTGTTCCTGTCGCCGAGGACCGTACAGACGCACGTCTCGCACATCCTGGCCAAGCTGCAGGTCCGCTCGCGGGCGGCGGTGGCGGCTCAGGCGGCCGGGGCGACGGGGCGCCGGGGGCGGCCGGGGCATCGGGTCCGTAGCCGGGCATGGCGGCACGCAGGGCCCGCAGGGCGTAGTGGGTGCGGGACTTCACGGTCCCCGCGGGTACCCCGAGCGCTTCGGCGGCCTCGCAGACGGATGCCCCGCGGTAGTAGATCTGCACGAGCACGGCGCGGTGCTCGGGGCTGAGTAATCGCAGGGCCCGGCGGACGTCGAGGACGGCGACGGCCTGCTCGGTGCGGTCGTCGGCGGCGGCCGGGACGTGCGCGAGGGCCTCCGGGCCGACCTCGGCGGGCCGCACCAGACGGGCCCGGCGGGCGTCGATGGCGAGGCGCCGGGCGACGGTGTAGAGCCAGGGCCGGATGGAGGCGTGGCCGCTCTCCAGGGCCTCGGGGTGCGTCCAGGCCCGGAAGAGGGTCTCCTGCAGGAGGTCCTCGGCGCGTTGCCGGTCGCCGAGGGTCAGGCCGAGGAGGAAACCGTGGAGGGCCTTGCCGTGCTCGCTGTGCAGCCGGGCGAGGGCGTGCGGTTCGGTTCTGGCCACGGGGTGCCCCTTCCTGGTCGGGTCACCTCAGCGTGACCGACCGGCGCCCCGGAGTTATCCGCCGCATGACGTATCCGGCCCCCGCCTGCGCCGAACGGTCGTCCGCCGCGCCGAACGGTCGCGGGGCTCCGCCCGGGACCCCGCGCCGCGCCTCAAACACCGGCCAATCCAGCCTCGCCGGCGTTTGAGGCGCGGGGTTCGGGGCGGAGCCCCGGTCTTGAAGCCCCGCCGGCGATAGAAGCGCGGGGCCGGGGGCGGGGCGGGCCCCCGGGGAACGGGCGTGGCCCCCGGGGCCGTCCGTGGTGGACGGGCCCGGGGGCCACGGGGAAGAGCTAGCTCCAGCTGGCGTGCAGCGGCTTGCCCTCGGCGTAACCGGCGGCGGACTGGATGCCGACGACCGCCTTCTCCTCGAACTCCGCCAGCGAGCCCGCACCGGCGTACGTGCACGAGGAGCGGACACCGGCGATGATCGAGTCGATCAGGTCCTCGACGCCCGGACGCGCCGGGTCGAGGAACATCCGCGAGGTGGAGATGCCCTCCTCGAACAGCCCCTTGCGGGCACGGTCGTAGGCCGACTCCTCGCTCGTGCGGTTCTGCACCGCACGCGCGGAGGCCATGCCGAACGACTCCTTGTAGAGGCGGCCGTCGGCGGACTGCTGGAGGTCGCCCGGGGACTCGTACGTACCGGCGAACCAGGAGCCGATCATCACGTTGGACGCTCCGGCGGCCAGCGCCATCGCCACGTCGCGCGGGTGACGGACGCCGCCGTCGGCCCACACGTGCTTGCCGTACTTCTTGGCCTCGGCCGCGCATTCCAGCACCGCGGAGAACTGCGGGCGGCCCACGCCGGTCATCATGCGGGTGGTGCACATGGCGCCGGGGCCCACACCGACCTTGATGATGTCGGCGCCGGCGTCGATGAGGTCCTTGACGCCCTCGGCGGCGACGATGTTGCCGGCCACGATCGGGACCTGCGGGTCCAGCGCGCGGACGGCCTTGATCGCGTTGATCATCGATTCCTGGTGGCCGTGCGCCGTGTCGATGACGAGCGTGTCCACGCCCGCGTCGAGCAGCTGCTTGGCCTTGGCCACGAAGTCGCCGTTGATGCCGACGGCGGCCGCGATGCGCAGCTTGCCGTTGGCGTCGGTCGCCGGGGTGTACAGGGTCGCGCGCAGGGCGCCCTTGCGGGTGAGCAGGCCGACGAGCTTGCCGTCCTTGTCGACGGCCGGGGCCAGCTTGCGGTGGCCGGCGTCGAGCTTGTTGAAGGCCTCGCGGGGGTCGATGTCGGCGTCGATGAGCAGCAGCTCCTTCGACATGACCTCGGAGAGCTGGGTGAAGCGGTCGACACCGGTCAGGTCGTGCTCGGTGACGACGCCCACCGGGCGGCCCTCGCCGTCGACGACGACTCCGGCGCCGTGGGCGCGCTTGGGCAGCAGGGACAGCGCGTCGGCGACCGTCTGGGTGGGGGCCAGCGTGATCGGGGTGTCGAGCACGTGGTGGCGGGTCTTCACCCAGGAGATGACGTCGGTGACGATCTCGATCGGGATGTCCTGCGGGATGACGACGATGCCGCCGCGGCGGGCGACGGTCTCGGCCATCCGGCGGCCCGCGATGGCGGTCATGTTCGCCACGACCAGCGGAATGGTGGTGCCCGTGCCATCGGGCGAGGAGAGGTCGACGCCCTGGCGGGAACCGACCGCGGAGCGGCTCGGAACCATGAACACATCGTCGTACGTCAGGTCGTACGGCGGCTTCGAGTCATTGAGGAAACGCACGTGCTGAACATCCCAGTCGATCGGAGGTACCCCGACGGGTCAGCCGAGGAAACGCACGTACTTCATTCTCCCACGACCTGGCGTTCACACGGTCCGGGCCGATCGTCCAGGACATACCGGGCCCCATGGTTCTTTCCTACGGGACCTCGGTCACGGGGGGACGCGCGGGATGCGCCGAATGGGCGGAGAGTGAAGGAAGGCAGAGGAGGACAAGCCGGAGAACGGAGGACGGACCATGGCCGGAACGACGCGGGACGAAACCCCCGTCGCCCTTGAGGGCGGTGGCCTGGAAGTGCGGGTCAAGGAGATCGGCGGAGACCTCACGGTCGGATTCTTCCGCCTGCCCGAGGGCACGGACATGACTGCGGCGGTCAAGGGGTTGCCGGACGACATGTGCCAGTGCCCGCACTGGGGCTACCTCCTCAAGGGCCGACTGCTGATGCACTCCCGGGACGGGGACACGGTGTACGAGGAGGGGCAGGCCTTCTACTGGGGGCCGGGCCACGTCCCCGTGGCGCTCACCGACACCGAGTACGTCGACTTCTCGCCGACCGAGGAGTTCAACAAGGTGCTCGACCACGTGAGGGCACAGGCCGGCTAGGAGCGCCTCCCTCCCCTGCCGGCCGCCCCGGCTGCCTCCGCCGCACGCCGGTGCACAGGGCCGCGGCGCCGGGCCAGTGGGAGGACCGTTCCTCCGTGCCGGACCGCCGTGAACTCGGCGGCGATGGCCAGGGCCGTCTCCTCTGGGGTGGCGCCGCCCAGGTCCAGCCCTATGGGTGAGCGCAACCGGGCGAGCGCGGCGTCGCTCACCCCTTCCTCCCGCAGCCGTCTCTCGCGTTCGGCGTGGGTGCGCCGCGATCCCATGGCTCCCACGTAGCCCACGGGCAGCCGCAGGGCGAGCTCCAGGACGGGTACGTCGAACTTGGCGTCGTGGGTGAGGACGCACACGGCGGTACGGGAGTCCAGGCGGCCGGCCTCCCATTGCGCGGCGAGGTGCCGGTGCGGCCAGTCGACGAGGACCTCGTCCGCGGCGGGGAAGCGCTCCGGGGTGGCGAAGACGGGCCGGGCGTCGCACACGGTGACCCGGTGGCCGAGGAAGGCGCCGATCCGCGCGAGGGCCGCGGCGAAGTCGATGGCCCCGTAGACGATGAGCCGGGGCGGTTCGGCGGCCGATTCGACGAGCAGGGTCAGCGGCTCCCCGCAGAGTCCGCCGGCGGTGCCGAGCTCGGCGGTGCCGGTGCGCCCGGCCAGCAGCAGGGCCCGTACCCGGCCGGCGGCGGCCCGGTCCAGGGCGGGGCCGCCGGCGAGCCCGCCCTCGTAGGAGCCGTCGGCGTGGACGGCGAGCGCCCGGCCGAGCTGGCGGGGCGGGCCGGAGACCACCCGGGCGAGCGCGGCGCGGCTCCCTCCCGCGGCGGCGTCGAGCACCGAGCCGAGCACGGGCCGCACGGGGTCGAGTCCGCGCACCGGGGTGACCAGTACGTCCAGGACTCCCCCGCAGGTAAGGCCCACCGCGAAGGCGTCGTCGTCGCTGTAGCCGAAGCGGTGCAGGCCGCCTTCGCCGGAGGCGATCGCGTCGAGGCACAGCTCGTGCACGGCGGATTCCACACAGCCCCCGGAGATGGAGCCGAGGGCGGTGCCCCGGTCGTCGACGGCGAGGGAGGCACCGGGGCCGCGCGGGGCGCTCCCGCTGACCGCCACCACGGTGGCCAGCGCGAACTCCCGCTGAGCGGCGCACCACGCGCGTAGCTCATCGGCTATGTCGAGCATCAGCGGATGTACTCGCGGCGCGGGGTCTGGCCGGGGAGGTACGGGCGCGGCGGCAGGACGGCCGGGGGCGCCGGCCGGGCCGGGGCGGGCCGGGCCGCGGCGGCGGGGGCGGCCGGCCGGGTGACGGCGGGACGGGCGGGTCCGGGGTATACGTCGGGGAGCTGGGGCCGGGTGCCGAGCAGCCGGGCGGCGTGGGCCACGCTCGCGAGGGTGGTGTGGTGGTGCCAGCCGCGGAAGGAGCGGCCCTCGAAGTCGCGGATGCCCACCGGTTCGCAGGTCTCGGTGAAGTCCAGGGAGACCCGGTCGGTGAGCTTGGCGAGCAGGAAGAGCTGGGCGAGCGGGCGGTCGCCGATGTTGGTGATCCAGAACTCGGAGGGCAGCAGGGCGGCTTCGGTCCATGCTCCGACCAGCAGCAGCGGGGTGGGCGGCGCGGGCAGGGGCCGCTCCTCGCAGGGGGTGGCGAGGATCGAGGCCGAGGTCAGCAGGGTCACCGCGCCTTCGGCCCGGCCGTGCCGGGTCCATTCGACGACGCGGCGCTGGGAGCGCAGGGAGTCGATGAGTTCACGGGCGGGGGCGGTGTGCGGTCCGGGTTTGTGCCGGCCGGCGCCGCCGAAGGAGACGGGCAGGGAGCCGTCGACCTTGAAGACGAAGGGGATGTCCTGCTGCGCGAAGGACTCGATGCACTGCGGCAGATCGCCGTTGGCGACCTCCATCACCACGGGCCGGCGCTGGAGTTGCCAGGTCGCGGCCATCCGCTGGACGGCGTGTACGGCGTCCTGGGCGGGGGTGAGGGAGCGGGCTGTGTCGGGGATGCCGGCCCGCCGGCGGCGCAGGAGTTCACTGGTCCAGGGCCCGGGGAGGGTGAGGGTCCATTCGACCGGGAAGCTGGCCTCGCTGGAGGCGAGCCAGATCCCGCTGGCCTGCTGACAGTTGGCGGTGCGGCCGAGCTGGGGGACGAACTGCCGGCCGACGCCGACCGAGCGGTCGCCGGCCTTCTCTATGACCATGGGCTGGAGCACCCAGGCCAGGGGGCGCTGCGCGGTGCGTTCGAGGTGCTGGGCGAGGGAGCGCCGGACCGGGGTCCAGTCCCAGGGGGACTTGCTGATGAACTGCTGGAGGCTCTGCTCGACGGAACTGGCCCCTGTTCCGGCGATGTTACGGATTGTTTTCTTCCCGGTGGTCCGCACCAATCCGTTCAGATAAACGCGGGCCCAGTTTCGCTGGTCCCGCCGGGGTAAGGACTCGAAGAGCAGAGAGATCAGGACGTCGATCAATTCGGAGATTTCCTTCGTGGAATCCTCCGGCAGGACTACGCGAGCCATCTGGGCCTCCCCCGCGACCAGCTAGATCCAATACCCTACTTGACCGCGGAGAACGGCCGTAGGCCCCGGCGGCTACTTCCTGAGGTCGCTGGCAGTTTCGAGCCGCTCTTCCTCTACCACGAGGGGGATGGGGATCTGGTTCGCCGCATAGTAGATCGCGATCAGGAAGTGTGCGACAAGCGTGAGCGTCGCCGAGTAGAAGGCAAGGGCGACGGTGAGGGGGTAGGCGATGGCGCCGAGGCCGAAACGCACCCGTGTGGCGCGTGCGCCCTCCCGGTCCACCTTCTCGTGGAAGAGGTGGCCGACCCGGGTGACGTACCACCAGAAGGCCAGGAATGCCATGGCGTAGGCCACGGTGACGCCGCTGTAGAGGACCGCGGCGGCATGGGCGGAGCCGCCTTCCTCCATGAGGTGCTCGGCGAGGACGTTGGTGGTGTACGGAATCACCGAGACCACCATCAGTACCAGGAGATTCAGGAACAACAAGGGGCGGTCGACCCTCTTCAGGTGACTGAAGATGGTGTGGTGGTTCACCCACATCACGCCGATGATGAGGAAACTCACGACGTAGGCCGCGTAATGGGGCCACTGATCCCGGACCCCGTGCCAGAAATCAGATCCCGTTTCTTCCGGAACCTTTAATTCCAGAACGAGGATCGTGATGATGATGGCGAATACTCCGTCACTGAATGCCTCGATCCGCCCGGTTTCGTTTTCCATTGCCTCCCCTTTGCCACCGCTCGCATATATGCGCGATCTGCAAACGCACGGTATGCCACACATACGGGGAGGGCGTTCTCCCGCCCTCCCCGCACACGCTACCCAGATTTCGGCCGTCAGCCGCCGAATCCGGCGGTCTGCCGCCAGATTCGGCCATCGCGGACGACGAGTGTCCCGAACGCGTGCTCCGGTTCGCCGTTCAGGTTCATGATCGCCCGATAGAAGATGGTGTCCTCGGTCTCGATGTACTCCTGGAGTTCGACGAGGGTGGGCTTCACCGTGAGATAGCCGGTGAACGTCTCACGAACGGCTTCGATGCCGACCGAGACCCCCTCGAAGCGCAGCAGCACGGCGTCGTCGGTGTAGTTCTTCATCACCGCCTCGATGTCCAGGGCCGCCAGCGCTTCCATCTGGCGGACGAACACCGGGTGCAGCTTGGAGATGTCGTACTTGGCCATGTCGACTCCTTTTCAACCGGGCGGGGTGCCCTCGATGGATGCCGTATCGGGTGTTGCAGCAGGTGGGGCACAGGACTGGGCGCTGCCGGCGAAGGGCAGCCGGACCACCATGCGGGTCTCGCCGGGGCGCGAGCGCGCCGTGAGCGAGCCGTGGTGGCGCTGGGTCACGATGCGGTAGCTCAGGTGCAGCCCGAGGCCCGTGCCCTTGCCCACGTCCTTGGTGGTGTAGAAGGGTTCGAAGATCCGCGGCAGGGATTCCGCGGGGATGCCGCGCCCGGTGTCGGAGATCTCCACGACCATGCAGTCGCCCTCGGCCCGGGCGCGCAGGCTCAGTACGCCCGCGCCCTCCATGGCCTCGGCGGCGTTGTCGACCAGGTTGGTCCACACCTGGTTCAACTCACTCGGGTAGCCCGTCAGTTCGGGCAGCCCGGGCTCGTACTCACGCACGATGCTGATGCCCCCGAGCTTGGCACGCAGCACGACCAGTGTGTTCTCCAGCCCCTCGGTCACCGGGAAGCGCTGTTCGGGCGCCCGGTCGAGATTGGCGTAATCCCGGGTGGCGGAGACGAGTTGGGAGATTCTGGGGCCCGCGGCCCGGAGCTCCGCGGCGAGCGAGCGGATCTCCAGCAGCGCCGCCAGGTGGTCCAGGGCGCAGGCGAGGGCCGGCTCGCCGACCCCCTCCAGCCGCTCCAGCAGCCAGCCGAGCTCCAGCCCGAGGTCCGAGATCCCGGAGCCGAGCAGCCCGGGCCGTTCGGTGCCCGCCTCCTCGGCCCAGTCGGCGATCTCCTCCTCGGCGTCGGCCTGGGCGAAGGGGTCGGTGGTCACGGGCGGCGGCAGCTTGTCCAGTTCCTCGGCGAGCCGGTCGAAGACGGCCCGCTCCGCGCCGGTGGCGGCCGCGCCCCAGGCCTGGGCGGTCCGGGTGAGCCGGTCCAGGGCCGGTGCCAGTTCCTGCGCGGCCCGGGCCACGGCGGCCGCCGGGTTGTTCAGCTCGTGCGCGAGCCCGGCGGCGAGCGTGCCGAGCGCCTCCACGGTGGCCCGCTTGCGGGCCTGCACCTCGGAGGACTTGATCCGCCAGGCCAGGACCGGGATCAGGACGGCGGCCACGCCGTGGCAGCGGGTGAGCATCTCGAAGAAGACCGCCTTGGGGTACGCCACGACGGTGGTCGAGGGCCCGCTCGCGGCCGCGGTGGCCACGTACGAGCCGTCGGTCAGCAGGGGCAGTTCGCCCGTGAACCGGTGGGCGGCCGGCGGTTTGCCGTCGTGCTCCTCGGCGGAAGCGCTCTCTTCTTCCGTGGAGTGGCGGGTGAGCACCTCCTCCCGGCCGTCGACGACCTTGGTGACGACCAGCCCGCCCGAGAGCAGGACGTGGAAGCCGGCGGCCTCCTCGCCGTCCCGGAAGAGCACCTCCCCGTCGCCGAGCATCCTGGGTTCGGACACCGAGACCAGCCAGTCCAGCTGGTCCTCGGCCAGTCCTTCGAAGATCTCCAGCGAGCGCAGGGCGGACCGCAGTTCTGCCGGTTTCATACCGTGCCCTCCTCTGCCCTGGTGCGGGCGGCCAGTCGCAGGGTGGCCAGCAGGGCCAGCGCGCACATCCCGGCGACGGCGGCCATGAAGCCGACGGAGGTGCGGTGCAGCCCGTGGATGTTGGTGAGCATCCCGGCGAGGACCGCCGGCACGCTCATCGCGAGGTACGCGAAGACGTATACGGCGGCGGTCAGTTCACCGCGGTGCGCCGGTTCGGCGAGTGCGCTCAGCGCCCGGAAGGAGCCGAGGAAGGCGGCGCCCCAGCCGCTGCCGAGGACCGCGGTGGCCCCCAGGAACACCGCGGCCGAGCCGAGGCCCAGCGCGAGGAGCACCAGGCCGAGACCGGTGAGCAGGCCGAACAGTCCGAGCACGGCGGTGCGCAGCGCCGCGGTGCCGCCGAGCATCAGCTGGGCGACGGTGGCGGCGCCCGCCAGCAGTGCCACCGTGGCGCCGCCGACGAGGTAGTTGGTGGACTCCAGCAGCGACAGCGCCAGGTGCGGGCCGAGCGAGAGGTAGAAGCCGCCCACCGACCAGACGGCGACGATGGTCAGCACGAGGACGGCGAAGCGGCCGCGGGCGCCCTCCGGTACGCGGATCCGGTGCGGGACCACCCGGAAGCGGCCCCCGGCGCCGGGAGCGCTCTCGCGCATCCGGAACACCCCCACCAGGGTCACGGCGAAGGCCCCGACCAGCAGCAGGTAGCTCAGGACGGTCGGCGCGGGCGCGTACTGGACGAGCAGTCCGGCCCCGATCCCGCCGAGCCCTATGCCCACGGTCGGGCCCGCGCTGTTGACCTGGGCGCCGAGCGCGGGCTTCGAGGCGGGGCTGAGTTCCAGCAGGGCCGCACCCATCGCCCCGGTGGCCAGGCCCACGGCCAGGCCCTGGACGGCGCGGGCGGCGAGGAGCAGCCCGAGCCCCTGGGCCCCGGCGAACAGGACCATGGAGACGATCGCCAGGACCAGCCCGGTGGCCAGGACCGGGCGCCTGCCCAGGGTGTCGGAGAGGGACCCGAACAGCAGGAGCCCGGCGAGCACGGTGACGGCGTACAGGGCGAAGACCACCGTGATCATGCCGGAGGACAGGTCCCACTCCTGCTGGTAGAGCACGTAGAGGGCGGAGGGCACGGAGGAGGAGAGCATCAGCAGGACGAGGACCGCTCCCACCACCCAGAAGCCGGAGCCTCTGGGCGCTCCGGCCGCGGGTGCGGCCGGGTGCACGGTTACCCCCGTGGTCGTCTTCGATGATTCGGCCACTGCTTCACTCAACTCCCCCGTGAGGGGGCCCTGCCCGGGCCCCGTGATGGGCGATCAGGCGAGTGCCTGCTCGGCCCTCTGCAAGGCTCGCGCCGTCAGTACCCCCGCGAGGTGGCCGAGGTACTCGGCCGAGGTGCCGCGCCCGGGGACGAAGAGTTCCCGGGGCTCGGCGCGGAAGGCCGCGAGGACGGCGTCGGTGCTGTACGGGCCCCCGCGCAGGCGGTCTTCGACCCCGCGCAGCCGCAGTGCGCGGGGGGTGGCTCCGGTGACGGCGATGCGCGGTCCGCCGGGTGTGATCCGTACGGCCGTGGCGCACACCGGGTAGCGGGTGGCCCGGTCGGCGGTCTTCTCGAAGGCGGCGGCCCGGCCGGCGGCGGGCACCAGCAGGGCGGTGAGCACCGCGGCGGCGGGTGCGCCGTCGGCCGCGAACTCCTCGGCCGGCAGGGCCGACCGCCCGTCGGGACCGGCGAGTTCGACCGCGGCGTCCGCGGCGATCGCGGCGACCGGCAGGTCGGTGGCCCGGCCGGCGGCGGCGAGGTTGCCGCCGACGGTGCCCAGGTTGCGGACCTGGGGGTCGCCGTTGGCGCGGGCCGCGGCGGCCAGTTCGGGTGCCTCGGCGAGCACCAGCGGGTCCGCGGCGAGTTCGGCGAGCGTGGTGAGGGCTCCGATCCGCAGCTGCCCGCCGCCGGGGTCGCGCCGGATGCCCCGCAGTTCCGTGAGCTGCCGGATGTCGACCAGCAGGCGGGCGTGGTCGGCGCCCGTCCGCAGGTCGGGCAGGAGGGTCTGCCCGCCGGCCAGCAGCCGGGCGCCGCGCGTCCCGGTCAGCAGGGCCAGGGCCTCGTCGAGGCCGGCGGGGCGGACGTAGTCGAACTCGGTGAGGATCACTGGGATTCCCCTCTCAGGCGGCGCCAGACCTTCTCGGGGGTGAGCGGCATGTCGATGTGCCGGACGCCCAGGTCGCAGAGGGCGTCGACGACGGCGTTGACGACGGCCGCGGCGGGCGGGACGGTGGCGATCTCGCCGGCGCCCTTGGCACCGAGCGGATTGTGCGGGCTGGGCGTGACGGTCTTGTCGAGCGCGAAGAACGGCACGTCGGCGGCGCGCGGCAGGGCGTAGTGGTTGAGGTCGCAGCTGACGAGCAGTCCGTTCTCGTCGTATTCGGCGGCCTCCATGAGGGCCTGGCCGAGGCCGTGCACGATGCTGCCCTCGATCTGCCCGTGGACGATCTTCGGGTTGCCGATGTTGCCCGCGTCGTCGACGGCCGTGTAGGCCACCACCTCGGTCTCGCCGGTCAGTTCGTCGATCTCGACGACCGCGACGTGCGTCCCGAAGGGGTAGTTGAAGTCCGGCGGATCGAAGTGGGTGGTCTCGTCGAGGGCCGGCTCGATCTCCGGGGGCAGTCCCCACCCGTACCACATGGCCATGGCCAGCTCGGCGAAGGTCTTGGTGTTCTCCGGGTTGCCCTCCTCGAAGACCTTGCCGCCCTCGTAGACGACCTTCTCCTCGGGGACGTTCAGGAACACGGCGCCGGCCTTCACCAGCTTGGTCTTGATCTTGCGGGCGGTGAGGGCGACGGCGGGCGCGGCCATGCTGTACGAGCGCGAGCCGTAGGTGCCCTGCCCGTACGGGGCCTTCTGCGTGTCGCCTTCGAGGACCTGGACGGTGTCCGGGTCGATGCCGAGCTCGTCGGCGGCGACCATCGCGAAGACGGTGCCGTGGCTCTGGCCGGTGGAGGCGGACCCCACGGTGACGGTGACCTCGCCGGTCGGGTGGACGCGGATGTTCGCGCTCTCCCAGGTGCCGCCGAGCATGCCCTCCTGCGACATCCGGGTGGAGGGGCCCACCCCGCAGATCGCGACGTAGGTGGCGAGGCCGACGCCCAGGCGCTTGCCGCGGGTGCGGGCCTCGGCCTTGCGGGCGGGCATGTCGGCGTAGCCCGACAGCTCGATCGCCCGGTCGAAGTTCAGCTCGTAGTTCCCGGAGTCGTAGGTCCAGCCCAGACCGTTGTCGTACGGGAACTTCTCCTTCGGCACCAGGTTCTTGCGCCGTACGGCCGCCGGGTCCATGCCGATCTCGGAGGCGTACCGGTCGACCAGGCGCTCCATGAGGAAGGCGGCCTCGGCCCGCCCGCTGCCGCGCTGGGCGCCGAGCGAGACGGTGTTGGTGAAGGCGGCGTAGACCTCGCAGAAGGCCGCGCCGATGTCGTACATGCCGCTGATGGAGCGGCCCATCAGGGCGGTGGCGACACCGGGGCCGATGGTGGAGGGGTACGCGCCGAGGTTGGCGTAGCTGGTGGCGCGCACGGCGGTGATGCGGCCGTCGCGGGTACCTGCGAGGGTGACGTGCTGGCGGTGGTCGCGGCCCTGGACGGTGGAGTTCATCAGGCCGGTGCGGGTGTCCACCCACTTCACGGGCCGGCCGAGCGCCTTGGAGAGCAGCAGGACCAGCGCCATGTCGGGGTAGAGGTACCCCTTGGTGCCGAAGCTGCCGCCGACCGTCGGGGCGATCACCCGGAGTTTGTTGAACGGGATGCCGAGGACCAGCGCGGAGAGCAAGAAGCGGTGGTTGTGCGGGCCCTGGGTGGAGGCGTACAGCGTGTACTCGCCGGTGGCGGCGTCGTAGTCGCCGACCGCGCCGCGGGGCTCGATGGGGCTGTTGATGGTGCGCTGGTTGACCAGGTCGAGCTCGACGGTGACCTCGGCCTCGGCGATGGCCGCGTCGGTGCGGTCCTTGTCGCCACAGGTCCAGTACGCGTTCAGGTTGCCCGGGACCGCCTCGTGCAGCTGGGGCGCGCCCTCGGCGAGCGCCTCGTCGGCCCGGGTGACCACGGGCAGCGGCTCGTACTCGACGGCGATGACGGCGAGCGCCGCGGCGGCCTGGCGCGGGGTCTCGGCGACGACCACGGCGATCGGGTCGCCGACGTGCCGCACGGCGTCGCCGGTGAGGACCGGGCGGGCGCCGGGAAGTCCGTAGGGGTGGGGCGGGAAGTGGCTCTCGACCCCGCCGGGTATCCAGATGCAGGGCAGCGGCATCACGTCGGTGAAATCGGCGGCGGTGGCCACCTTCAGCACACCGGGCAGCTGCTCCGCGGCCTTGGTCTCGATGGAGAGGATCCTCGCGTGGGCGACCGGGCTGCCCAGGATGGCCATGTGGGCGGTGCCCGGCAGGTCGATGTCCGCCACGTACGTCGCCTCGCCGCGCAGCAGCTGCGGGTCCTCGCGGCTGTCCAGCGGCTGCCCGAGCACTGCGCCGCCCCCGGCAGGGGCGTCCCCCGTCACTGCGGTCATGTCCCTCACACCTCCTGTCCGGCAGCGTCGGACGCGGCGCCGGCGCCGGCCCCGGAGAGGGCTCCGGGCTCCTCGGCGCGGGCGGCCGCGCAGGCGCGCTGCACTCCCCGTACGACGCTGTGGTAGCCGGTGCAGCGGCACAGGTTCCCGGTGAGCCATTCACGGATCTCGGGCTCGGTGGGGGCCTCGCCGCCGGCGGTGGTGTCGACGAGTTCGCCGAGCGCCATGACCATGCCGGGGGTGCAGAAGCCGCACTGGGTGCCGTGTTCCTGGCGCAGTGCCTCCTGGAGGCCGGTCAGCTCGCCGCCGGGGGTGGTGACGCCCTCGATGGTGGCCACCGCGCCGCCCGCGGCCGAGGCGGTGAGGACCAGGCAGCTCTTGACGGACCTGCCGTCGAGCCGGACGACGCAGGAGCCGCACTGGCCGGTGTCGCAGCCGACCTTGGTGCCGGTCAGTCCGAGGCCGTCGCGGAGCCGTTCCACGAGCAGTTCGTTCGGCTCGGCCGAGAACTCCTCCGGTCTTCCGTTCACATTCAGTGTGATATCCATGCCAGCGCCTGCGCTTCCGTGAGCGGCCGGTTGAAGAGGGGCCCGCCGGGCTGCTGGAGAATTCCTCCGGAGTGCAACGGGCCGGTGTCCACGGGCGCGAATCCCAGATCCGCGATGATTCCCGCGACGATTTCCTTCGCTTTCACGTCGTCGCCCGCCGTGTAATGCGCCAGGCGCTCTCCGGATGCGGTGCCGGCGACGGCGAGGGTTTCGAAATGCATGGTGTTGAGGGATTTCACGACCTGGGCGCCGGGGTACCACTCGGCGACCAGGTCGCTGGAGCCGCGCCCGCCGAGGTCGGCGGGCGCGGGGGGGCCGCCGAACGCGTTGGTGGCGTCCCAGAGCACCCTTTCCTGCACGACACACGGAGGGAGCAGCCCCCCCACAATGTCGAAAGGCACCATCC
>NZ_JBVHWW010000019.1:106105-163375 GCF_055563995.1 Streptomyces sp. NPDC029164
CCCCCCCCCCCCCCCCCCCCCCCCCCCCCCCCCCCCCCCCCCCCCCCCCCCCCCCCCCCCCCCCCCCCCCCCCCCCCCCCCCCCCCCCGGGGCCGCCGAACGCGTTGGTGGCGTCCACGAGCACCTTGTCCTGCACGACGCGCGGCGGGAGCAGCCCCCGCACGCTGTCGAAGGGCACCATCAGCACCAGGAGTTCGGCCTGGCCGGCGGCCTCGGCGGGGTGCGCCGCCGAGGCCGCCCGTCCCAGCTCGGCCACGAGCGGGCCGAGGGTCTGCGGGCCCCGGGCGTTGGCGAGGACGACCTGGTGGCCTGCCGCCACCAGGATCCTCGCCAGGGTCGAGCCGATCCGCCCGGTGCCGATGATGCCTGTGCGCATTGCCGCTCCTTCGGGAAGGGGGTCTCAGTCCATGCCGATCCAGACCGACTTGGTCTGGGTGTAGCTCTCCAGCGACTCGGGGCCGCACTCGCGGCCGTATCCGGAGGCCTTGTAGCCGCCGTAGGGCACGGAGGGGTCGTACTGGTTGTAGCAATTGACCCAGACCGTGCCGGCCTTGATCTGCGAGGCGACCCGGTGGGCGCGGCGGAGGTCCTTGGTGTGGACGCCGGCGGCGAGGCCGTACGCGCTGTCGTTCGCGATGCGTACGGCGTCCTCCTCGGTGTCGAAGGGGATGATCGACAGGACCGGGCCGAAGATCTCCTCCTGGGCGATCCGCATGCCGTTGTCGACGCCGGTGAACACGGTGGGCAGGAAGTAGAGGCCCTGGCTGGAGGCGCCCTCGGGGGTCCAGCCGGTGCCGCCGGTGCGCAGCACGGCGCCTTCCTTCTCCCCCACCTCGATGTAGGAGCTGACCTTGTCGAACTGGCCGCGGTGGGCCAGCGGCCCGAAGAGGGTGGCCGGGTCGCGCGGGTCGCCGGGCTTGAGGGCGGCGGCCCGGCGGACGAGGCGTTCGACCATCTCGTCGTGGATGGGGCGGTGCAGGAGCAGCCGGGAGCCGGCGGTGCAGATCTCGCCCTTGTTGTAGTAGATGCCGAAGAAGGCGAGTTCCTCGGCGGCGTCGAGGTCGGCGTCGGCGAAGACGATGTTGGCGGACTTGCCGCCGAGCTCCATCGTCACCTTCTTCAGGGTGCCGGCCGCCTTGCGGATGATCGACTGGCCGACCACGGTGGAACCGGTGAAGGCGATCTTGTCGATGTCCGGGTGGTCGGTGAGGGTCTCCCCCAGTTCCACGCCGGGACCGGTGATCACGTTCAGCACGCCGTCCGGGATCTCCGCCTCCTGGAAGAGCTCGGCGATCTTCAGGGCGGTGAGCGGGGTGGCCGGGGAGGGCTTGTGGACCACCGTGTTGCCCGCCGCGAGGGCCGGCGCGATCTTCGTCATGGACAGCAGCAGCGGGAAGTTGAACGGGGTGATGGCGCAGACCACGCCCAGCGGTTCGCGCAGGGTGTAGGCGAGCTGTCCGCCGGCCGGGGCCCGGGAGGAGCCGTCGACCCGGGTCACGGCACCGGCGTAGTAGTGCATGAGCTGGGCGGCCATGGGCGCGTCGACCGTGCTGGAGAACGCGAACGGCTTGCCCATGTCCACGGTCTCCAGCAGGGCGATCTCCTCCAGGTCGCGCTCGATGAGCTCACCGACCCGGTTCAGCCGCAGCGCGCGTTCCTGGGCGGACAGTCTGCTCCACGGGCCTTCCTCGTACGCCTTGCGGGCGGCGGCGACGGCCGCGTCCGCGTCGGCGGCGGCGGCCTGGGCCACCGGCACGATCTCCTGCCCGTCCACGGGGCTGATGTCCGGTTCGGTACGGCCGTCCCGGGCGGGGACCCATCTGCCGCCGATGAACAGTTTCCCGGGGTTCGCGAGGGGCTGGCCGCTCAGCTCACGCTTGGTCATGGCTGCCTTCCGGTGTCGGGTGCGGGGGCGGTTCTAGCCCTTCGCGAGCTGCCGTAAGAAGGTCTCGGCGAGGGCCTTGGAGGAATAGGGGTTCTGGCCGGTCGTCAGCTTGCGGTCCACGACCACGTGCGAGTCCCAGATGGCTTCGGCCTTCTCGTAGCGCGCGCCGAGCCGGGTGAGCTCGACCTCCAGGATCAGCGGGAGCCGGCCGGCCATGTTGGTGACCAGTTCCTCGCTGTGCGAGAAGGCCGTCATCCGATAGCCCTCGAACGGCCAGCGGCCTTCGCCGTCGCGCAGCGCGAGCAGCGAGGTGTGGCCGTGGCAGACGGTGGCGAGCGGCTTGTCCTGGGCGATGACCCAGCGCAGGATCTGCGCGAGCTCGTCGGACTTGGGCAGGTCGCCGATGGCTCCGTGACCGCCGCTGACGTACACGCCGTCGTAATCGGCGATGTCCTTCTCGGTGAGGTCCTCCAGCGCGAGGGGCGCCGTCAGCTGGGAGGTGTCCCCGATGACCCGGACGTACTCGGCGGCGTTGGCCGCGTCCTCGTCCGGCGAACCCTGGGGGCGGACCCACCGGAGGAACTGGGGGTCGATGCTCGTCTGGTCGACCGTGGGCGCGCGGCCCGCGATCGTCGCCACGTCCACGTCGTGTCCCGCCGCCTTGAAGAGCGTGAAGGGCACCACGAATTCCTCGGCCCAGAATCCCGAGGGATGCTGTTCGCCGTCCAGCAGATGCAGTGTGGCCTTGGCCGTCATGACGACGAGAATCTTCATGATTCTCTCCTTGTTCTGGATTCGCTGCCGATTCAACACGCCCCCCGCAAGGGGCGTAAGGGGGTGACGTCAGGCCCGCGATACTTCGTCACGTGCGTCCAACGCCGAGATGATGGTGCGGAATTCACCGACCAGTGGGTGGTCGGGGTGGGCATCTGCAAATATGCGTTCCCCGTACAGCGCCGCCATTTCCGGCGAGTACGGAAGGATCCCGGCCAGCGGCGCCCCGTAGACCTCCTCGGCGCGCCGCCGGGCCCGGTCCCGGTCCATGCCCTCGGGGGCCATGCTCAGCACCACGGTCCGCCGGCAGGTCAGGCGGCCGGCGAGGGCGATGGTCTCCTCGACCCCGGAGAGGTCGATCCGGTCCGCCCGGGCCATGATCATCAGTACGTCGGCGCTCGCCATGGCGGTCACCGACTCGTTGTTGAGCCCGGCGTGGGTGTCGAGCAGCAGCACGTCGAGCGCGTGGTGCGCGGCCAGCCTGTCGAAGCCCTCCGGCAGCAGCCCCACGTCGTAGCCGCTGGTCATGATCTCGCGCAGGGCGGCCGTCCCGGTCCGGGCCGGTACGACGTACAGGCCGGGTACGCCGGCCTGTTGGGCGGTGGTCTCGATCTCGCAGCGGCCGAGGAGGTAGTCGGCGAGGGAGGCACCGGGTCCGAGCCGGAACAGCAGGTCCAGGGTGGGTGACTGGATGTCGGTGTCCACCAGCCCCACCCGGCGTCCCCCGGCCGCGATCAGCAGCGCGAGGTTCGCCAGTACCGAGGACTTCCCGGTGCCACCGCGGTGCGAGTGCACCACGATGGTGCGGGCCATCTAGGCCACCACCCTGTGACCGGCACCGTCCGCGTGCGGCCCCCGCGCCGCGCGTGGCCGGTGCAGGGCCAGCATGGTGACGTCGTCGTGCTGTTCGGCGGTGCCGGTGTGCTCGCGCACCGCCAGGTCCATCCGGTCGACCACGTCCTTGCCGCTCACCAGCGGGCCGGCGAGCAGTTCCAGCATGCGTTCGTCACCGAGGAAACTGCCGTTCGGGCAGCGGGCCTCGGGCACCCCGTCGGTGAAGGCGAAGAGGGTGTCGCCCGGGTCCAGCTGGGCATAGCCCAGGGTGTAGACGACGTCGGGCAGGACCCCGACGGCCGGGCCGGTGACGTCCAGGGTCCGGGGCGGGCTGCCGTCGGCGGGCAGCAGCAGGGGCGGGTTGTGGCCGCCGTTGATGTAGACGAGGCTGCCGGTGAGCGGGTCCAGCACCCCGAAGAACAGGGTGGCGAAGTAGCCCTGCCGCAGGTGGTTGCGGGTGAGGTAGCCGTTGGTGGCGGTGACCGCGTTGAGCAGCGGCGTGGCGCCGACGACCGGGATGCGCCGGCTGCCTCCGGCGCGTCCGGCGGCGACCAGGTGCTGGAGGCCGCTGTTCTGCGCGGTGTGCCGGAGCAGGGAGCGGATGAGCGCCATGAACAGCGCGGCGCCGACTCCCTTGTCGCAGACGTCGGCGACGACGAACGCCAGCCGGCGGCCGCGGGATATCTCGAAGACGTCGTAGAAGTCCCCGGCGACCTGGCGGGCGGGCCGGAAGCGCACGTCGATCTCCCAGCCCGCCGGGACGGGCAGCGATTCGGGCAGGAAGCCCGCCTGGATCTCCCGGCCGATCTCCAGTTCCTTCTCGTAGCCCATGAGTTCGGCGCGGGCGTCGGCCTCCCGCAGGGTGCGGCCGAGTCCGGCGCGCTCCGAGCAGCTGTGCAGCCGGGCTCCGACGAGGGCGGGCAGGAAGGGGGGTACGAGGTAGTCGTGCCCGATCCGGACGTGTGCCTCCAGGGCGGCGAACTCCGTCACGGTCCAGACGACCACGATGGGGGCGCCGGCCCAGCGGCGCAGCCGGCGCACCGCCGTCCGGACGGACTCCCCGTCGGACTCGGCCGGGGCCAGCAGCACGTCCGCGACGGGCAGCAGTTCCAGCGGGCCCGCGAGCAGCTCCGTCAGTGTACGGGGGACGAGTTCCGCGTCCATGATCCGTAGCGCCCGCAGGAGCTCGGGCGGCGGTGACGGGTACGCGTCGAGGATGATCACGGTCGTGGAGGGCATCGGTCCGTCTCCTCAGCCTTCACGGTCAGCGTGCTGATGTTGCGGCCGTCCCGGTGCGCATAGCTGAACTCGTCCACACTGGTCAGAGCCAGGTGGATGCCGAGGCCCCCGATCCGCCGGTCCTCCGGGGGGACCCCCGGAGCGGGCGGCAGGCGGCCCTCGACGGGGTCGAAGGCGGGTGCGGCGTCTTCGATGGTGATCTGCACCCCGCCCGGGCCGGAGCGGCCGCGGACGGTGATCCGTCCGCCACCGCCCCGGTACCCGTGCATCACGATGTTCGTGGCCAGTTCGTCCACGGCCAGCCGGATCCGGTACGTGGCGCCCTTGTCCAGGCCCGCCCGGCCGGCCAGCCGCAGGACGAACGCGGCGATGTCGCCCAGTGCCCCCACCGTCGCGGGCACCTCCAGCAGGCAGGACGTCCTCGCCAGTTCGGCCATGTCAGTCACGGTGGTCACTCATCGGAGAGGACGATGCTCCGGTCGAGTCCGGCCGTCCGGATGGTCCGGGACACGGGCTCGATGGCACCGACCACCTTGATGGTGACGTTGTTCGCGACCTTCTGCTGGGCGAAGACCAGGGAGCGCAGTCCGGCGCTGGCCATGTAGCCCACGCCGGCCATCCTGATCTCGACGGTGCTGGTGCCGTGTCCGGCGGCCTTCTCGATGGTCTGGTGGAAGTCCGGCGCGGTCTTGGCGTCCAGCTCGCCCGTCAGCTCGATGACGGTGGTGTCGCCCTCGATGCTCAGGGACACGGAAAGCGGCATGTCAGGTCTCCTTCGGTCACGGCATCTCGGGATCATTGGTACGGCCCACCAGGATCACGACCGAGCGCGGGCCGATCAGGTACTTCCCGGCGTTGTCCAGTTCCTGCTCGCCGCCGGGGGTGCGGATGTCGTGCGGTGCCCCGGCCCCGGTGTCGGCGAACAGGTGCCAGCTCCGGCCTCCCGGCAGGGCGGGCAGTTCCAGGTCGTGCGACTCCCAGTGCGCGTTCATGGCCACGTACACCACGTCGTCGTCCCCGGTGCCGCAGCGGGCCACGGCGATCAGCCGGCTCTCGGACGACCAGTCGGGCTGCCAGGCCCGTTCCCCGTGCCAGCTGATGTCCGGCAGGCCCAGGTTCTCGCGGACCTGGCCGGTGGGGTGGGCGGTGGCGCGCAGCTCGCGGTGGTGCTTGCGGAAGGCGATCATCTCCCGTGTGAACCGGAGCAGTTCGGCGTTCTGGTCGACCTGGTCCCAGTCGAACCAGGAGAGTTCGTTGTCCTGGCAGTACGTGTTGTTGTTGCCCTGCTGGGTGCGCGCGACCTCGTCGCCGGACAGCAGCATCGGAATGCCCTGGCTGGTGAAGAGGATGGCGAGGGCGTTCTTCATCTGCCGCGTCCGCAGCGCGTTGATCCCGGGGTCGTCGGTGGGCCCCTCGGCACCGCAGTTCCAGCTGTTGTTGTCGTTGGCGCCGTCGTTGTTGTTCTCGCCGTTGGCCTCGTTGTGCTTGTCGTTGTAGGAGACCAGGTCGGCGAGGGTGAAACCGTCGTGCGCGGTCAGGAAGTTGACCGAGGCCGCGGTGCCGCGGCTGGAGTACAGGTCGGGCGAGCCGGCGATGCGGGTGGCCAGTTCGCCGGTGACGCCGGCGTCGCCCTTGAGGAAGCGGCGCACGGTGTCGCGGTACTTGCCGTTCCACTCCGCCCAGCGGCCGTACGCCGGGAAGTTGCCGACCTCGTAGAGGCCGCCGGCGTCCCAGGCCTCGGCGATGAGCTTGGTGTGCCGCAGGACGGGGTCGTAGGCGAGCAGTTCCAGCAGCGGCGGGTTGGGCAGCGGGGTGCCGTCCAGGGCCCGGCCGAGGATGGCCGCGAGGTCGAAGCGGAAGCCGTCGATGTGGTAGTCGGCGACCCAGTGGCGCAGGCAGTCGAGCACGAAGTTGCGCACGACGGGGTGGTTGCAGTTGACCGTATTGCCCGTGCCACTGAAGTTGAAGTAGTACCCCTCCGGCGTGAGCATGTAGTACGTGGCGTTGTCGAGCCCCTTGAAGGAGATCGTCGGGCCCTGCTCGTTGCCCTCGGCGGTGTGGTTGAAGACGACGTCGAGGATGACCTCGATGCCGGCCGCGTGCAGGTCCTTGATCAGGGTGCGGAACTCGTCGCCCTGCATCCCGTACCGCCCGGTGGCCGCGTAGCCGGCCTTGGGGGCGAAGAAGGAGACGGTGTTGTAGCCCCAGTAGTCGAAGAGGTGCTCGCCCGTCTCCGGGTTGGAGCGCGTGTTGTCGCTCTCGTCGAACTCGAACACCGGCAGGAGCTCGATGCAGTTGACGCCGAGTTCCTTGAGGTACGGGATCTTCTCGCGCAGCCCGGCGAAGGTGCCGGGCGCGGTGACCTGCGAGTTGGGGTGCCGGGTGAAGCCGCGCACGTGGGCCTCGTAGACGACGAGGTCCTCGGCGGGGATGCCCAGCGGCGTGTCGTCGCCCCAGTCGAAGTCCTGGAGGCAGACGCGGGAGCGGTACTGGTAGCCGCGGCTGCGGTCCGGCTCCACGCCCCACACGTCACGGCCGGCGATCAGCCGGGCGTAGGGGTCGGAGAGGACCTGCCGGGCGTCGAAGCGGTGGCCGGTGACCGGATCGTAGGGGCCGTCGGCCCGGTACCCGTACTCGATGTTCTCGTGGTCGAGGCCGAAGACCGTCATGGCGAAGACGCTGCCGGTGCGGAATTCCTCGGGGAACTCCAGTTCGGCCATCGGTTCGGGCTCTCCGCGCTTGTAGATGACCAGCGTCATGGAGGTGGCCTGGTCGGAGAAGACGGAGAAGCTGACCCCGCCGGGGACCACGTTGGCCCCGAAGGGGAACGGTTTGCCCGCGCGGACGCGGTACCCGCCCACCTCGTGGGTCGGGTACGCGTCGACGCGCAGGACCTGCTCGGACCGGGTCTCGGTCATCGCGCGGCCTTGGCCTTGGCGGCGGCCGCGACGGCCTCGCCGGTCTCGAAGAAGTCGAGGAAGCCGGTGGCCGACATGACGAACCGGACTTCCTCGCTCACCCCGTAGAGGGTGACGGCGACGCCGGCGTGCTGCGCCTCGCGGTAGACGACGAGCAGGGTGCGCAGGCCCGCGCTGGAGACGTAGGTGACGGCCGTGAGGTCGATCTTCAGCGGCTTGCCCTCGCGGACGAGCGGCAGCAGGGCCTGGAGCAGCGAACCGGATGTCTCGCTGTTGATCTCACCGGTGGCGACGAGCACGGTGCCCGTCTTGTTCCGGCGTTCCTTGACGTTGAGAGTCATTGCCTTCCCCTCTGGTTGGGGCGCCCCCCGTTGAGCGCTACTTCTTTGCCGTCGGCCGCAGCCGGACCTTGACCTTCACCCGGCCCTGGACGTCGGGCAGCCGCACCGTGAGGGCGTCCGCGTCGAAGTCCGTGTACGGCTTCTCGTCGATCTCCACGGACGCGATCCGCACCGAGCCGGCCGGCAGCAGGTCGGGCGAGACGCGCAGGACGCGGTCGGGCAGGCCGGCCGGGTCGGGCTGGAAGTGGAAGTCCATCTCCCGGCCGTTGATGAGCAGGTTGTTGTAGACGGCGGAGAGGTAGCAGAGCTCCGCCGAGTGGTACATGGACATCGAGTGGCTGCCCTTGAGGCGCTCGGTGCCGAGCAGGTACGGCGTACCGCTGGCGAGCACGTTGAAGTAGACGGCGCCCTCGTCGTGGTCGAGGAAGAAGGTGTTGTAGAAGGCCTGCGCCTGCCGGGCCTCGCGCAGGTTCGCCTCGCCGCCGACCGTGCCGTTCAGGATGAGGTAGGCGAGGATCGCCTGCTCCTGCTGCCACCAGGCCTTGCGGTCGTGCCAGGCGAAACGATACGTCTCCTCGTCCCCGGACTTGATCCGCTCGACGACGTCGTACCAGCCGCCGCGCTGCACGTCGCTGCCGACCGCCGGCATGATCTCGCCGATCTTCTTGGCGAGGTCCTCGTACGCCGGCTTGGCCTTCAGCGAGTTCATCCGCATCAGGTTCCAGGCGATCTTCAGGTTGTGGCCGACCACCGCGCGGTTCTGCTGCCAGCTGTGCGCGGTGTCGTGCGACCAGTCGCGGAAGAAGCGCTCCTGGACGAAGGGGCTGTTCTTGTAGTCCGGGAACTTGTCCGCGATGGTGTCGAAGGTGTACTCGAGGAAATCGGCGTACTTCTGGTCGCCGGTCGCCAGGTACAGGTTGATCAGGTACGCGGGCGCGTGGTCGCCGACCGAGTTCCAGTTCTTGCGCTCGGCGTTCTCGCCGAGGGACTCGTGGTCGGCGCTGAACAGGATCGGGTCGATGTGCGAGTAGTAGCCGCCCTGCTCCGGGTCGAAGAAGAACTTGTCGAACAGCCGGATGGTGGCGTCCGCGTCGTTCTTGATCCGGACGTCACCGGTGACCCGGTACGTCTGGATGGGGCCGGCCAGCGCGTAGATCTGCTCGTACATCGGGATCGCGTCGTAGTCGTCGGAGAACTCAGAGGTGAACAGCTTGCGCTCGCTGTCCCCGTCAACGCTGATGCCGTGGTACCAGAAGACCACGTCCTCCTCGCTGTCCACGACCCGCATGTGCTTGCGCAGGTACTCGGTGCCGCGCTCGGCGACCTCCAGGTACTCGTCCTTGCCGGTGAGCAGGTAGGCCGAGGCCATGCCGTAGACCAGGCGGGAGATCGTGTCGGTCTCCTGGACGTGGCTGGCGGTCTTGTCGCCGCCGAGCCGGATCTCGGTGCGGTACTCGGTGAAGTCCACCGGCCCGTCGCCGAACTGGGCCCGCTTGTAGAAGTCGGCCAGCGACTCGATCTGCTTGATCCACCAGCTGGGCTCCTCGAAGCGGAAGTCCTCGGCGCCGCGGCCCAGGAAGACCAGGCGCTTGGCGTCGAACCGCCCGCCGTGCTCCGGGTAGTGGACTCCGTAGACGAAGAGGAACCGGCCCGGCGAGAGCATCTCGTCGATGTGCCCGGAAGCGTCGATGTAGGGCTCGTCCAGGTTGCGGACCAGCTCGGCGCTGGGGTCGCCGGCGAGCGAGACGTCGAACCCGCGCCCGTCGGAGGTCTTCAGACGCAGCACGCGCGCCCCCGAGTCGAAGCGTTCGACGTAGCCGGCGATGGTGTCGGAGAAGGAGAAGCTCACGGCATCCGCCATGTCAAGCACCGTCCTTGTCGTGAGAGCCCTCGTGAGAGCGGTCGTCCTCATATCCCTGGCTGACCTCGACGATGACCCCGTCGGGATCGCGGACCCACACGGTCCGCCAGCCGCAGATGAAGTCGTCGAAGTCCAGCGGCCCCAGGGTCACTTCGGCCGCGTCGCCCAGCTCGGCCAGGAACGCGTCCACGCTGTCCGTCTGGAAGGCCAGGTGGCGCATCCTGCCCGGGGCCTGCGGCCCGTCGTCGTGGGCAGGGCGGGCCGGCTCGGTGCCGGCCGCGAAGAGCTCCAGGTACGCGTCCCCCTTGCGCAGGAACACGATCTGCGACTCCCCGAGGTCGACCACCCGGGCCCGGGAGAATCCGAAGTAGCGGGTGTAGAAGTCCTCGGTGGTCTTCTGGTCCACGCAGTTGAGGCCCACGTGCGACCAGACCGGGCCGGCCATCAGGCCGCCCCCCGGCCCCGCCCGGCCGCGATCAGCTCGATGATCCGGCGGGCGAACAGGTGGTGGTGGGCCCCGGTGCGGCCGGTGACCAGGTCGCCGTCGACCACCACGTCCTCGTTGACGTACTCGGCGCCCATGTTGCGGACGTCGCCGATGAGGTTGTTGTGGCAGACCACCTTGCGGCCCTCGATCTTGTCGGGGATCGAGGCGGCCAGCCACATGCCGTGGCAGATGATCCCCTTGAGGACCGTCGGCTCGTCGAAGGCCCGGCGCAGCAGCTCCGTCGCCGGAGCCAGCACGTCCACGTCCTCGGTGTAGCGGAGCCGGTCGGCCACCATGCCCGAGGGCACGATGATTGCCGCGTACCGGCGCAGCTCCTCGTCGCTCAGCCCCTCCAGGGACTTGTCGGCGGTGAACGGCGCCCGGTACTCGTGGCCGGAGAAGGTGATGGAGCCGTTGCCCCACAGCCGGGTCAGGAAGTCGACCTCGGCGCCCTCCTCCGCGAACCGGTGCTGGTAGTAGAAGATCTCCGGCTCGTAGTAGTCGCTCTCGACCAGGACCGCGATCCGGGTCCCGGACAGCGCGCCCTCGCGCAGGACGGCATCAGGCACGGGAGGTCCCCCTCAGGAAGTCCGCCGCGCGCTCGGCGATCATCGCGATGGCGGTGTGGCAGTTGCCCGACGGGACCGCGGGCATCACGCTGGCGTCGACGACGCGCAGGTTCCGTACGCCGTGCACCCGCAGCTCGGGGTCGACGACGGAGAGGTCGTCGATGCCCATGCGGCAGGAGCCGGCCTGGTGGTGGTAGCTCTCCGACTTCTGCTTCACGAAGGCCCGCAGGTCGTCGTCGCTCACGTAGCCGGGTCCGGGCTGCAGCTCCTGCTTGTACCAGGGGGAGAAGGCGGAGGTCGCGAAGATCTCCCGGGCGGTCTTGACGCCCTGCACCATCCGCTCCAGGTCCCAGCGGTCGCCCAGGTAGTTCGGGTTGATCAGCGGGTGGGCCAGCGGGTCGGCGCTCGCCAGCCTGATCCAGCCGCGCGAGACCGGCCGTACGACACCGGGCAGGATGGACACCGTGTTGGGGTGGTCCTGGCCGACGATCACGTCGAACGGCACGTGGACGAAGGCGATCTGCAGGTCGGGCGCGGGCAGTCCGGGCCGCGAGGACAGGAAAAGAGCGCTCTCGGACAGGTTCTGCGCCGGCGGCGGGAGCTCCTGGGTGACCTCGGCCATCAGCCCGGTCAGGACGTGGTTGTGGAAGTTCTCGCCGACCCCGGGCAGGGCCGCGGTGACCGCGATGCCGTGCTCGCGCAGCTGCTCGGGGTGGCCGATGCCGGAGAGCAGCAGCAGCTTCGGGGACTCGATCGCCCCGGCGGCCACGATCACCTCCCGGCGGGCCCGTACGGTGTGCAGCCCGGGCGCCGCCGCACGGCTGTGCCCGTCGGCCACGGTCCGGCCGGGGACGTCGCCGTCCGAAGGCGTGGCGGGGGCCCTGAGCTGGGCGTACTCGACGCCCGTGCAGGTGTCCCCGTCGAAGAGCAGCCGGGTGCTCTGCGCGTGGGTGCGCAGGGTCAGGTTCGGCCGGCCGAGCGCGGGCTCCAGATAGGCGGCCAGTGCGCCCTGGCGGCGGCCTTCGGCCACGTCGATGTGGTGCCAGCCGGTGCCGAAGAGGCCGCGCCGGGGGCCGTCGGTGTTGAAGTCGGCGATCTCCTCGTGGCCCAGCTCGACGGCGGCGTCGATGAAGGCGCGGGAGACCGGGTTGGGGCCGTGCCGCCCGGCGTTGGTGATCCGCTGCGGACCCCGGGTGCCGGTGGTGGCGGCGGTGGCGTCCTCCTGGCCCTCCAGCAGCGCGAAGTACGGGAGCACGTCCTCGTGGGCCCAGCCGGCCGCGCCCTGGTAGGCCCAGTTGTCGAAGTCCGAGGCGTGGCCCCGGATGTGCATCATGATGTAGAGGTTGCTGCTGCCGCCCGGGGCCTTGCCGCGCGGTTCGTACGTGCGGCGGCCGTCCAGGCCGGGCTGCGGGGTGCTGGTGTAGCCCCAGTCCACGGGGCCGCCGAGGAGCTTGTACCAGGAGGACGGGTCGTCCACCTCGGGCGGGATCCGGGAGCCGCCCGCCTCCAGGACGAGGACGGAGACGTCCGGGTCCTCGGAGAGCCGGCCCGCGAGGACACTGCCCGCGGTGCCGGATCCCACGACGATGTAGTCGTACTCTTCCGCGCTCACGGATCCCCCCTCAGCCCTGGCTCAGCACCTGGAAGGGAACCGTGTCGTGGTAATTCGCCATGTAGGCGATCTTTCCGTCCACGATCCGGAAGAAGTTCATGACCTCGGCCTCGATGGGCTCGCCCGAGGCGCTGACCGCGGTCAGGTGCGAGACGGCCGCCGCCTTCTCACCGTCGACGAGGAAGTGCACGGGCTCGTTCCGGAAGACCCGGTACATCGTGCCCATGCCCTTCATCATCGAGCGCAGGACCTCGAGTCCCTCGATGTGGCCGGCCAGCTGCTCGTCCATGACCTGGTCGTCGGCGAACAGGTCGCACCAGCGGTCCCAGTCCCCGGCGTTGGCGTACTCGTAGTACCTCTGAAGGATCTGTCGTGCGTCCATCGCGCTCATCCCCCTATCGGTCCCTGCGGGTTCCGTCCGGCGCGAACGGCGCCCAGAACTGGCTGAAGGCGGCTGCCGAGTCCCCGAAGAGCCCGTCGCGGCCCTCGACGATCCGACCGTCCTGCCAGCGCATGTAGTGGAAGACCGGGTAGTCCATCCGCTCGTACGGGGACCCGCTCGTCTCGGCCGCGCCGGCCCGCAGGGCGACGTTGCGGCACACGTCCGCGGAACAGTCCTCGCCGACGAGGACCGCCTCCAGGTCCATCCGGAAGGTGCCGCCCGTGAGCTTGTGGGTCTGCCCCATCAGCTCCAGGAAGGCGTCCAGGCTCTCGTACCAGCCGGCCAGCGGGTGGTTGCCCGGCACCAGCCAGCGCAGGTCCTCGGAGTAGTACTCCAGGATGCGCGCCCGGTCGCCGGAGCCGAGGGCGGCGTAGGCCGCCCGCACCCGCTCCTGCGTCACTTCGCTCATGGTCGCTTCTCCTTCGCCGGCGGTCAGAGGGAGCCGGAACCGGGCATCGGTGCCAGGTCGTTGACGGTGTACTGCTTGATCAGCGGTCCGTCCGGACCGGCGACCACGGTCCACGTCTGATCGGCGTCGAAGCCGAGCCACTCGCTGCGGGCGGCCGGCGGGTTCCAGATCTTGGCCTGCCAGTTGACGAGGACCCGGACGACCGCCCGGTCGCCCTCGATGACGGGCTCCACCTTCGTGACCGTGTGCACCTCGTCGAAGAAGCGGTGGGTGACGGCCTCGTACCAGCGCCCGAAGCCCTCGTGTCCGAGGAAGGTGTCCTCGGGGACCTTGAACTCCAGGTCCTCGGTGATCAGGGCGAGCACCTCGGCCGCCCCCACGTGCCGGTCCAGCGCCACGTACCACTTCTCGGCGAAACTGCGGATCGCGTCCTCGGTCAGCTGCCGCTCGGCGGGCATGCGGTCTCCTCCTGTCCGTGCTGGGCGTGCGTCGGATGGCTGTCAGATCTGGATGTCGACGAGGAAGGGTCCGGGGTGGGACAGCATCCGGCCCACGGCGGAGACCGCCTCGTCCGGCTTCTCCACCCGCATCCCGCCGGCGCCGAGCGACCGGGCCAGCCCGGCGAAGTCGATCTCGGGGTGCGAGAGGTCGAAGGAGCCCGGGTACTCGTGCGCCGGGATGTCCCGCTCCCGCCAGTACTCGGCGATGTTGTCGTCCAGCAGCCGGTACTTGCGGTTGTTGCAGACCACGAACTTGGCGTCGATGCCGTGCCGGGCGGCCGTCCACAGCGCCTGGTAGGTGTACATCGACCCGCCGTCGCCCGCGAAGCCGACGACGAGCCGGTCCGGGCGGGCCAGCTTGGCGCCGACGGCGCCGGGGAAGCCCACGCCGAGCGAACCGCCCCGGGTGAGGTGGTAGTCGCCGGGGCGCTCCGCGGGCAGGAACCGCGTGAGCAGCGGTGAGGTGGTCAGCGCCTCGTCGAAGACGATCAGGTCCCCGCCGGTGCGCTCGGCCAGGGTCTTCAGGAAGACGGCCATCGGCGATCCGTCGTCCGTGGCCACCTGCGCCTCGCGGGCCCGCTCCCGGGTCCGTACGTCGAGCCGGGAGGCCGCCGCCGCCCGCTGCTGCGGGGTCAGCAGCCGGTCCAGTACGCCGGCCAGCGCGCGCAGCGCCTGCTTGGGGTCGGCGGCCAGGCCCAGGTCCACCGGGTGGTTCTTGGCGATCTCGTAGGCGTTGAGGTCGATGTGGACGACCTTCGCGCCCGCCCGGAAGGGGCTCTCCAGCTCGGGGAACACCTCCGGGAAGACATAGGTGCCGACGATCAGCACCCCGTCGGCGTCCCCGACCAGCTCCTTGCTGTGCGGGCCGAACATGTGGCCCGTCTGGCCGCGCCGCAGCGGGTGCGAGGCCGCGATGTTCACCTCGGACGAGTCGACCTCGTACACGTCGGCGCCCAGCAGCTCGGCGACGGCGGCGAGCTCGTTCTGCGCCCCGGAGAGCGAGACCCCGTCACCGACGAGGAGCACCGGCCGCTGCGTGGAGGAGAGCAGCTCGGCCGCCCGTCCCACCGAGGCCGGCGAGGGCGCCACGTCCGTGAGCGGCACCGTGGCCGGCAGGACCGGCTCGGAGTTGAGCTCGTCCAGCACGTCCATCGGCAGCGCCACGAACACGGGCCCCCGGGGCGGGGTGAGCGCGATCTTCACCGCGCGCCGGACGGTGCGGAGCACGGAGTGCCGGTCGGTGACCCGCGTCGCGTACTTGGTCACCGGCTTCGCCATCGCCACCAGGTCGGACGCCATCTGCGCGTCCATGGCGTCGTAGCGCACCCCGGCGTCACCGGCGACCACGACGAGCGGGGTGTGGCCGCGCAGCGACTGGTAGAGCATCCCGATGCCGTTGCCCAGCCCCACTCCGGAGTGCAGTTGGAGCAGGGCCGCGCCGCCGGTCGCCCGGGCGTACCCGTCGGCGATGCCGGCGGCCACGGTCTCCTGGAGGGCGAGGATGTAGGTGAAGTCCTCCGCCGCGTCCACCGCGTCGAGGAATCCCTGTTCCACCGTCCCCGGATTTCCGAACATCACATTCAGGCCGTCGGCCTTGAACTGCTCGATCAGCCTTTCCCGTCCGGGAGTGGCTTCCATGAATTCCCCCTCTGCTTTCCGACTTCCCTGCGGCTTCTCCGCGGCCGCCGGGATCACCAGCCGTATCGGGTGAGACCGTCCTCCAGGACTTCCACGATCTTCTGCCCCGTGAGATACGAGTCGGGGGTGGAACGTCCGGTGACGAAGGGGAAGTCGACGATCACCGAGACCGGCTTGCCGAAGTTCCCGTGATACGCGCCGCGCGGGCCCGTCGCGTCGCGCAGGATGTACTCCAGCGGATACGGCGGCGGCCCCATGTTGAAGTCGGTACCGAGGAATCCGGTGCCGTCCTTGTAGTCGTACTCCTTGCAGTGGCCGGTCACGTGCTTGCCCCAGATGATGCTCCTGCGGTCGCTCCAGTCCCGGGCGAAGGCCAGGCAGGCGACCCCGTAGCACTCCGCGGCCACGACCTTGCCGGCCTTCTTGAAGGCCAGGATCAGGGCGTGCACGCGCTCGTTGTTGGCGAGGTCCGCGATCGGGCCGCTGCCGCCGACGATGAGGATCGCGTCGTAATCCGCGATGTCGGCGTCGAGCGTGTCCAGATCCCGGTGGTACTGCTCCAGCTTGGGCAGGTAGCCCTCGTCGCTCGTGTACGGACGCTCGGGGACCCACGCCTCGATGTCGAGCGGCGAGTCCAGCCGGCTCGACTGCTCGAACTCCCGCCCCAGCCGGGCGTTCTCCTCGGTGGTGACCGAGCGTCCCAGCGGGGGGTCGATGTAGTTCGCGTCGAGGCTCGGCGGAAGAGCGTGTGCGCGCTTCCCGGTCGGCGTGGCGAATACGACCTCGTAGCCTCGCTCGTCGAACTTCGATACGGGGCCTATCAGTTCCTCGGCCCAGTAACCATGTTCGGAGACAATGACCAGAATCTTTCTGCTCACGAATTCCTCCAGGCGCCGCCTGTTGTCGTTGGCGTCCCCCACACTGGCCGCGCCCGGGGCGTGCGTCAAAGCGCTGGTATGCGACTTCGTGAGGTAGCGGCCCAGGTCGTGTCGGCACCTCAGGAAGTCATCCGCGGACGTCATGAAGTAGCTTCAGGACTACCTGACTTCGGCCGATTCGATGAACCATTACCGGGTCCCCGCCCTATGGTCTGGACGCGCCGTGAATCACGGGCGCGCGGGCCGTGTTGGTGAACGAGCACGAGAGAGGGACGGGGACGATGACGATGGACCTGTTGTGCACACACATCGATCAGATACGTCCGGTGAAACCCACCGCCGCCGGCTGCGAGGAGTGCCTCGCCACCGGTGACACCTGGGTGCACCTGCGGATGTGCCTCAGCTGCGGGCACGTCGGATGCTGCGACTCGTCGAGGAACCGTCACGCCACCCGGCACTACCGGACCACCGAGCACGCCGTGGCCGCCTCCCACGAGCCCGGCGAGGACTGGGCCTGGTGCTACGCCGACAAGCTGATGCTGGACCCGGCATGAGCGCGGCCCGGGAAGGCTCCGCCGCCCCCGCGGTGAGCGCGGCCGCCGCGGCGGCCGCCGCCGAGCGCGCGGAGCACAAGAAGCCGGTCATCCTGGCCGTGGACGACGACCCGCAGGTGCTGCGCGCCGTCCGCCGCGACCTGCGCAGCGCCTACGGCGACCGCTACCGGGTGCTCGGTGCCTCTTCGGCGGCCGACGCCCTGAAGATCCTGGACTCCCTCGACGAGCGCGGCCACGACCCCGCGCTGTTCCTCGTGGACCAGCGGATGCCCGACGTCACCGGCGTCGAGTTCCTGCTGGAGGCGGTCAGCCGCTTCCCGGACGCCCGCCGCGTGCTCCTGACGGCCTACGCGGAGACCGACGCGGCGATCACCGCCATCAACCGGGTCCGGCTGGACTACTACCTGCTCAAGCCGTGGGACCCGCCGCACGAGCGGCTCTTCCCCGTCCTGGACGACCTGCTGTCCGACTGGCTGGCCACCTACCGCCCCGCGTACGACGGCATCATCGTCGCCGGCCACCTGGTCTCCCCCGGCACCCACGCCGTCCGGGACTTCTTCACCCGCAACGGCCAGCCGTTCCGTTTCCTCAACGTCGAACGGGACCCCGAGGCGCTGACCCTGATCGCGGCCCAGCCCGACGGTGCGCTCCCGCTGGTCCGCTTCCCGGACGGAACGGTGCTCTCCGCCCCCACCGACACCCAGCTCGCCCAGCGCCTGGGCCTGGCCACGACCGCCTCGCGCCCGCACTACGAGTGCGTCATCGTCGGCGCGGGCCCGGCGGGCCTGGCGGCGGGCGTCTACTCGGCCTCCGAGGGCCTCTCCACCCTGATGCTGGACTCCCGCGCCCCGGGCGGGCAGGCCGGCACCTCCAGCCTGATCGAGAACTACCTCGGCTTCCCGTCGGGCCTCTCGGGCGGCGACCTGACCCGCCGGGCCACGATCCAGGCCTCCCGGTTCGGCGCGGAGATCCTGCACCCGGTGGAGGTGGTCTCGCTGGCCCGGGACGACCCGGCGAAGATCCTCACCCTGGCGGACGGCACCGAGATCAGCGCGGAGACGGTGCTGCTGGCCACCGGCGTCTCGTACAACCGTCTGGAGGCCCCGGGCGCGGACCGCTTCGAGGGTGCGGGGCTCTACTACGGCGCGGCCACCACCGAGAGCTCCGCCTGCATCTCCCAGCACGTGTTCATCGTGGGCGGGGCCAACTCGGCGGGCCAGGCGGCGGTGCACTTCGCCAAGTACGCCGCCCGGGTGACGATCCTGGTGCGCGCGGCCTCCCTGGACGCGAGCATGTCCCGCTACCTGATCGACGAGATCGACCGCACCCCGAACATCGAGGTGAGGGTCCGTACGACGGTGGTCCGCCTCGACGGCGACGAGCACCTGGAGCGGCTGACCCTCCACGACGCGGACACGGGCGAGAACACGCAGGTCCCGGCCCGGTTCATGTTCACCTTCATCGGCGCCCGTCCGCACACCGACTGGCTCGCCGCCATCGTCGAGCGGGACGAGCACGGCTTCGTCCTCACCGGCTCGGACCTGATCGCGAACGGCGGGGAACTCCCGGCCGAGTGGAGCCTGGAGCGGGCCCCCTACCCGCTGGAGACGAGTGTCCCCGGCGTCTTCGCGGCCGGCGACGTCCGCGCCCACTCGGTCAAGCGGGTCGCCTCGGGCGTGGGCGAGGGCGCGATGGCCGTCTCCCTGATCCACCGCTACCGCTCGATGGGCTGAGAGCACTGCGACATTCGCCGGGGCCTGGACTCTTGCGATCAAGAAGGTACCGGATGCAACGTTGATTACATGATTACAGCCGAACAGAGCGAACAGCTCCGCGCGTGGTTCGCCGAACGCCTGCCGATGGACGTCTACGAGTCCCTCCTCTCGGTCACGGCCGACCGCGAGGAGATCACGGTCGTCGGCGTCATCCCGGGGACCGAGTCGGTCAAGGAGTTCCGCGAACGCACCCGCGAACAGCGCATCGAGGTGGCCCGCGAGGCCGAGTCCCTCTACCGCCGCAAGGTCGCCTGGGGCGTGCGGGTGGGTGAGGAGACGACGCTCTTCACCCACCTCGCCGTCCCGGTGATGACCCGCCTGCGCCAGTCCGAACGCCAGGTCCTCGACACCCTGGTCGCCGGCGGTGTCGCCCGCAGCCGGGCCGACGCCCTGGCCTGGTGCGTGCGCCTCGTCGGACGCAACACCGACACCTGGCTGACGGAACTGCGCGACTCCCTGGACAAGGTCCGCCAGGTCCGTGAGCAGGGCCCGGACGTCGCCGGCGAGACCGACTCCAGGAAGTCCGGGTCCGAATGACCGATCGGCCCCACTCCGGCGCATGATCGCGTAAGGCTGGCCGGGACCACCAACCAGCGAGAGGCACGCACCCATGACCACCACCGTCGAATACATCCGCTACCGGATCGCATTGGACGACCAGCCTGCCTTCGAGGACGCGTACGCCCGGGCCGCCGAGGCCCTGGCCGCGTCACCGGAGTGCATCGACTACGAACTGGCCCGGTGCGAGGAGGAGAAGGAGCGCTACATCCTGCGCATCCGCTGGACCTCGATCGAGGCCCACCTGGGCGGATTCCGCAAGGGCGAGCACTTCCCGGCGTTCTTCAGCGCGATCCGTCCGTACGTGACGGCCATCGAGGAGATGCAGCACTACCTCGTGACGGGCGTCGTGGGCACGGGAAAGGCCGCCGGATAGCCATGAGCACCACACCCACCATCTACGAGTGGATGGGCGGCGCGGAGGCGATGAACCGTCTCACCGACGCCTTCTACGCCCACGCCCTGCGGGACGAGATCCTGGCCCCGGTCTTCGCCGGCATGGACTCGGAGCACCCGCAGCACGTCGCGGTCTGGCTCTCGGAGGTCTTCGGCGGCCCCTCGGACTACACCGCCCACCACGGCGGCCACCAGCACATGGCCACCAAGCACCTGGGCCGCGGGATCACCGAGAAGCAGCGCCGCCGCTGGGTGGACCTGCTGATGGACACGGCCGACGAGGTCGGCCTCCCGACGGACCCCGAGTTCCGCGGCGTCTTCGCCTACTACATCGAGTGGGGCACCCGCATGGCCCTGATCTACTCGGGCCCCAACCCGCCCCCGGTGGACGCGGCCAAGATCCCGGTCTGGTCCTGGGGCCAGACCCCACCGTGGATCCCGAAGACGGACTGAACGCCGAAGACCCGGGGCAGCGCCCCGGGTCTTCCCCCTGCCGGCCCCGCCGCACCACTCCAGCCCCGCCGCACCATCCAGCCCCTCCGGCATTTGAGGAGCGGGGTCCGGGGCGGAGCCCCGATCTTTCAGCCCCGCCGGTGCTTGGGGCGCGGCGTCCGCGGAGCCCCGGCAGCCGGCCCGGGCCCGGTCTCGGCCAGCAGCACCGTCAGCCCCGGCTCGCCGCCGTCCAGCCCCCGCCAGAAGTCCACGGCCTCCTCCAGCACCTCCACGAAGATCTCCCACTCCGCAGACCGGGCCTCGGCGTACCCCCGCCACGACGTCACCGCCACCAGCCGCCCCGCACCCCCCGGCAGCCACGACAGGTCCCGCAACGCGTCAGCCAACGCGTCCCAGTTCCCGCCGACCCACTCCGGCAGCCGCAGGGCGACCCCGCACCGCCGCATCAGCTCCGCCTTGCCCCGTACGCCGTCCAGGTCCAGCCGTACGGTCGTCCAGCCGGCGGCATCGGCCGCCGCGAGCGCGGGGGCGAGCGGCTGCGGGTCCAGGCTCATCGGAGAACCGCCTTGAAGGTGTCGTAGTGGTCGTCCGTGTAGAAGAACTCCCCACCCTCACCCGTCACGATCCGCCGGGCCCCGCGGTCCCGCTCCCCGGGCGTCCGCACCGTGAACTCGTGGTAGTAGCCGCGCTTCTGCTTGGGCAGGGCCTTCTCGAAGTTCCCGAAGACGGTGCCGTCCTGCCGGTACGGATACGGCCCGCCCTTGTCGATGAGCGCGAGCACGTCCCGGGCCTGCTGCGGAAGCGCGTCGGCCCGTACGGCGGCCATCCCCTTCGCCCACGCGGGAGCGGTACTACTGCCGGGACTGGCCCCGCGCGCACTGGCGCTGGCGGCGGCGGGCGCGGGCTGCTGCCCGCCACAGCCCACCGCGCCGACCAGCGCGGCACAGAGGAACACGGCCCCCAGCAAACGCAGCAACGATCGGGGCACGTTCCGAAAGATCATGCACCGATCGTGCCAAATATCCGATTCGCTCGCGAATCGCCCGGTGGCCTCAGAGTGCGGCCATCTTGGTGTAGGGACTCAGGATTCGCTTCTGGACCGAACCGAAGTCGACGAGAACGGCGATCCCCTCCTCGATTCCGACGACACGGCCGAGGCCGTGCTCATCGTGAGTGACCCGGTCGCCGACGTTGAACTGCCGGATGGGCTGTTCCACGGGGGCCTTGAACGGGCTGGACGGCAAATGGCGGCGAGGTACTGCTGACTTTGTCATTGGAACCAGTATGCGCCCAGCAGGCCGCCGCGCGGTCCGCCGTTCGGATCTCAATTCCGGCACCATCCGCACGGCTGCCGCGATGGAGCGCCGATCCGCCGCTACAGGTCGTCGGGATCGGCCCGCTCCAGCGCGGGCCGCAGTCCGGGGGCCGACTCGGTCAGCAGGTAGTCGGCGACCGCCGTGTCCGTGACGAGGCTGGTCACCAGCCCGGACCGGAGCACCGCCCCGATCGCGGAGGCCTTGCGCAGCCCGCCCGCGATCGCCACGACCTCCGGGATCCGCCGCAGCCGGTCCGCCTCGACGGTGATGCACCGCTCGCCGAGGTCGCGGCCGACCCGCCGGCCCTCGGAGTCGAACAGGTGGGCGGACATCTCGGCCGCGACGCCGAGCGAGGCGTAGTGGGCCCGCTCCTCGTCGGTCAGCATGTCGTGGACGGTGGAGATGCCCGTCTCCCACGACCCGATGGAGACGGCCGCGACCGTCACCTTGTCGAAGTACTCGAAGGCGCGCGCGATCCCGGTCTGGTTGCGCAGCGCGGCCGCGGTCGCCGGGTCGGGCAGCAGCATCGGCGCGTAGATCGGGTGCGCGTCGCCGCCCGAGACCTGGGCGGCCCTGCGCACGGCCTCGACCGAGCCGCGCTCGGCGGTCCCCGCGTCGTACACGCCGGTCAGCTGGACCACGGTGCACTGGGGCAGCCGGTGCAGCGAGGCGGCCATGTGGATGGTCGACCGTCCCCAGGCCAGGCCCAGTACGTCGCCCTCGTTGACCAGTTCGCCCAGCAGATCGGCGGCGACCGCGCCCAGGTTCTCCGGGTCGGGCGCGTCCTCGGTGGCGTCGGCGGGCGACTCCACCACGACGGCGTGCCGGAGCCCGTACCGGGCCCTGAGCGCGTCCGAACGCTCCGCGTCGAGTTCGGCCGGTACCCGGATCTCGATCCGTACGAGGTCCCGCTCCAGGGCGGTCTCCAGGACCCGGGCCACCTTGAAGCGGCTCACGCCGAACTCCTCGGCGATCTGGATCTTGGATTTGCCCTCGAGGTAGAAACGGCGCGCCATGGCCGCCGCCTGCACCAGCTCCGCGGGTCCCATCCGCAGGGCTGACCGTCCCGCCGACATTGCAGACACCGCGTTCTCCTCACTGCTGTTCACACTCTCGTGTTCACACTCTCGACTCGCCGTTCATCCTGTCAGATCCGACGGCCGTTGATCAGCCTGGACAGCTCCCGTTCACCGAGCTGTTCATCAACGCTTGGCTCAGTGGTCGCAAGCCCACGGCGCCGCGGCGATCGCCGCACCCGCCTGCTCACGCAGCGTGCGCACGGCGGCGGCCGGATCGACCGCGCCGTAGACGGCGCTGCCCGCCACGAACACATCGGCGCCGGCCTCGGCGCAGCGTTCGATGGTCGAGGCCGAGACCCCGCCGTCGACTTGCAGCCACAGCTCCAGGCCGTGCTTGGAGATCAGCTCCCGGGTCCGGCGGATCTTGGGGAGCATGATGTCCAGAAAGGGCTGGCCGCCGAAGCCGGGCTCGACCGTCATGATCAACAGCATGTCGAGCTCGGGGAGGAGGTCCTCGTACTGTTCGATGGGCGTCGCGGGCTTGAGCGCCATCGACGCCCGCGCCCCCTTGGCCCGGATCTCCCGCGCGAGGCGCACGGGCGCAGCCGCGGCCTCGGCGTGGAAGGTGACCGAACCCGCACCGGCCTCCACGTACTGCGGGGCCCAGCGGTCCGGGTTCTCGATCATCAGGTGGAGGTCCAGCGGGATGTCCGTGGCCCGGCTCAGGGACTCCACGACGGGCATGCCGAGGGTGAGGTTCGGGACGAAATGGTTGTCCATGACGTCGACATGCAGCCAGTCGGCTCCCTCGACGGCCCTCGCCTCCTCGGCGAGTCGGGCGAAGTCGGCGGACAGGATGCTCGGATAAATCTGCGCGGCCATGCCCCAAGCCTGCCATGCCTGCGGCCGGTTCCGGCCACGACCCCGCAAGTCGGGACGTGCTTAGCAACGCTTAACCGATCACGGAGAACGCTTCACCTCTTCTGCAATGTCGCCTCGGCGTGGGGGCCAGGGTTTGCGCACCCGGGGCTCTCCGGTCCCGGGCGTGGTCAGCGGCCCGCGTGGAGGTGTGCGGCCCAGAGGGACGGTGACCTTGGGTACTGGTCGCGGATGGCGCGTACGGCGTGGTTGAGGGCTTGGACGGCGCGGTCGGTGACGAGGGCGCCGTCATCCGTACACAGAGCGTAGAAGGTGCGGGCGATGGTGAGGGCGGTGGCGCTGTCGATCTCCCAGAGGGTGCCGATGACGTGGGGAAACCCGGCGAGCTGGAACGCCGAGGAAAGGTGGATCGCCTCATCGATCAACTGACCGGTGCCGGTGAAGGCGGTGCTGCAGGCCGAAAGGTAGGCCAGTCGCGCCTGGCCGAGATTGACGCCGGCGAGGCCGGCGACGGTGAGCGGATCGTCATGGAGCAGCAGGTGGCTCTTGAAAGGATCGGTTGGGTCGTTGGCGCCGTGGCAGGCGAAGTGGGCGACCGGATAGTCGGGCAGCAGGGCGAGGACGTTCGCCCGGGTCGGGATGTCTTCTTCGGCGGTGGCATCGCCGCCGTCACGCGGGTCGGGTTCGGTGAGCACCTTCGACCGGGGCAGGCGCGTGCGGAGCATGGCGACCTCCGGTGGAACGCAACGCAGTCGTCCGCCGACTGCGGGGGTGGTCGGCATCGCAACGATCAGCGCCCGGTCCACCGCGGCGGTCGGCTCCAGGGTGTGCTGACGAGCGTGCCGCAGGGCTCGGACGGTAGGGGTGTACGAGGAGATGACCCGGTCCATCACGGTGCGTCGGCCCGGTTCGCCGGGCGCATCGGTGTGATGGCCGGCGGCATGGAGGGGCAGCTGCCCGAGCAGCCCCCCGGGGACCCACCACACCCGGGGCCACTCCGTGCCCGGCACGTGCTCGCAGTGATGGCCGAGGGCCCGTAGGGCAGGTTCGGCTGCGGACTCCCACAGCCATTCCAGGATCCCGCGCAAGGTGTCCTGCGCGGCGCGCCGATCCGCCGACTTCACGTCCGGGTCGGTCGAAACCGGGAGGGCTTGCTGGAAGGCGTTGGCCTGATCGATCACGGTGTCGTAGGCGAGTGCGGGCAGTTCCCGGGATGTGATGCCGTCCTGGGTGAGCAGCAGGACGTCGCTTCGGTGGGGGCTGACGTTGAACACCGCCACCGGCCCGTGTGCGGTCTGGGAGAGCAGATCGTCGGCAGTAGGGGGAAGGGCGAAGGTCTGGAAGCCGTCAAGGGCGCGGATCCGGGTCAAGGTCCGGGCGAGGTCCTCGGCCACCGGGCGTCGATCCCAGCCGACGCGGTCGGACCAGCCGCTGCCATCGCCGGCCGGCACGGGGTTCGCGGTGTCCCGTGGCCGGTCGAGCACGTCGCGCAGCGTGGCGAACTGCAGAGCCAGATCCGGGTGGTGCTCCCTGAGGTCGGTGAGGTCGCTGCGGACCTCCAGTGCTTGGCTGAGCAGGACGGCCCGGCCGGCCTCCAGGAGCTGCAGGGCCCGGGTCGCCCTCTCTCCGGGAGGTGTCTCGGTGTCGGCGAGGCTGAAGGCCGCGGCCTCGCCGGCCAGGCCGGCGAACCCGCCGAGCGCGTGCTGCTGGTCGCTGCGGTCGAGTTGGCGCGGGGACACTTCGGGCAGCAGCCGCACCGCGCCTTCCAGCAGACTGGCGGCTCGGCCCGGCTGAGATGACGCAACCAGCGATGCTGCCGCGTAGGCCGCCCTGATACGGGTCGACGGTGCGGCCGAGGCGACCTCCGTCGCTTGCGCATACGCGGACACCGCCGCGTCCAGGTCCGGTTGCCGGCCGGTGGATTCGGACCGGGCCCGTAACGCGTGCCCGACGTTGAACAGATACGACGCCCGATTGGGGTTGTCGGCGGCGGTGGCGTCCACCGCGGCTCGGCCGGCCTCGATCGCGGTATCCAGGGCGCCCTGCTCATCCGTACATTCGAACCAGACCTGAAGCGCGCTCCCCAGGTTGGACAGGTACCCGGCTCGGTGGGGGTTGCCGGGGGCGGTGGCGTCCACCGCGGCTTGGCCGGCCTCGATCGCGTTACGCAGGTCGTCCGGCTCACCCGAATTCTCGAACCGGGCCAGCCGTCCGTTCCCCAGGTTGGACAGGTACACGGCACGGTTGGGATGGTGGAGGTCGGTGGCGTCCACCGCGGTCTCGAAGGTGTCGATCGCGGCGTCCAGATCCGCCTGCCCAGCGGTACGTTCGAACCGGGTCAGCAGCGCGTTCCCCAGGTTGGACAGATACATCGCCCAGTTGGGGCTGCTGGGGTCGGTGGCATCCACCACAGCCTGGCCGGCCTCGACCGCGGCGTCCAGGTCCGCCTGCCTGCCGGTGTGCTCGGCCCGGGCCTGCAGCGCGTTCCCCAGGTTCGACAGATACATCGGCCGGCCGGGGCTGTCGGGGTCGGTGGCATCCACCGCGGCCCGGCCGTTTTCGATCGCGGCATTCAAGTCCTCCATCCGGCCCGTGAGACCGAACCTGACCCTCAGGGTGTTCCCCATGTTGGACAGACACCCGGCTTTGGCCGAGTGGTTGTGGGCAGCCGCATCCACCGCGGCCTGGCCGACCTCGACGGCGGCGTCCAAGTCCTCCATCCGGCCCGTGAGACCGAACCGGGATTGCAGGGCGACCGCGAGGTTGGACAGATACATCGCCCGCTCGGGATGGTCGGGGGCAGCGGCATCCCTTGCGGCTTCGCCGGCCTCGATCGCGGCATCCAGGTCCTCCCTCCGCCCCACAAGCTCGAACCGGACCCTCAGCGCGTTCCCCGCGTTGGACAAGCACGCGGCCCGGTGGGGGTGGCTGGGGGCGGTGGTATCCACCGCGGTCCTGTAGATGCCGATCGCGGCGTCCAGGTCGCTCTGCCCGCCGGTACGTTCGAACCGGGCCAGCAGCGCGTTCCCCAGGTTCGACAGATAGAGCGCCCGCTCGGGGTGGCTGGGGGCGGCGGCGTCTCCCGCGGCTCGGCCGGCCTCGATCGCGGCGTCCAAGTCCTCCTGCCGGCCGATGAGGCCGAACCGGACCCTCAGCGCGTTCCCCAGGTTGGACAGGTACCCGGCCCGGTTCGGGTGGCCGGGTGGCGTGCCGTCCCGCGCGGCCTCGAAATTGCCGATCGCAGCGTCCAGGTCGGCCTCCCCACCGGCGCTTTGGGACCGAACCAGCAGTGCGTTCCCCAGGTTGGAGAGATACATCGCCCGACTGGCGTGGCCGGGTGGAGCGGCAGTCACCGCGGCCTGACCGGCATGGACCGCGGCGTCCAAGTCCTCCATCCGGCCCGTGAGACCGAACCGGACCCTCAGCGCGTTCCCCAGGTTGGACAGGTACAACGGCCGGCTGGGGTCGCCGGGCTCGGTGGCGTCCACCGCGGCCTGGCCGTTTTCGATCGCGGCATCCAGGTCCTCCTGCAGACCGGTACGAACGAACCGGTTCTGCAGCGCGTTCCCGAGGTTGCTCAAGAACGCGGCTCTGTCGGGATCGTCGGTGGGGATGGCGTCCAGCGCGGCCCGGTCGACCTCGACCGCTTCATCCAGGTCCTGCCGCTCACCCGTGCGTTCGGACCGGATCCGCAGCGCAGTGCCGAGGTTGGACAGGAACGAGACTCTGCCGGGGTGGTCGGCCGGGATGGCATCCAGGAGATGTCGCCACAGGTCGACTCCGGCCGATATCAGCTCTTCATCCGGGGAATCGAGAGCTTGCTGGAGCAGGTCGACGGCAGCGGAGAACGACTGTTCGGCAAGGACGGGCCGCAGCTGTCCGGGAATGTCTTCCATCCTCGCGAGGAAGCACGGGGTGAACATGTCGACCGCGGCTACCAGGTCGTCACCGTCCTGGCCTTCGGGAAGTGCCTGGAAGCGATACCAGTGCAGCCAGCCGAGCACATGGCGGGCTTGAAGGTCACCGTCGTCCTCACGAAGGATCTCGGTGAGCCGCCGCAGTTCGGCGACTGCGCCCGGCTCGAGCACCGGGGAGAGTTCTTGCACGGCGCTGACCCGTTCCAGCCGGGCTTGGACCGCAGCAAGGCGATTTCCCCGTTCCCCCATCGCAACCTCCGATCGGCTGTTCACTCACGGTAAGGCTAGCTCCGGATTCGTTAGAGAGGTGGTGTGTTGGGCAATACAGTCGCTGTGCCTGCTCGTGCCGGACCAGGTGGCGGAGGCCCGGATCCGGGAGCGGGAGAATGCGGGGGTTGCACGTGAACGATGCGGACACGCACGTCAGTGACGGGCTCGCCTATGTGTGCCGGCATCTGGACCAGCTCCGGGCCGATCTGCAGGCGTACGGGACCGGCGGCTCTTCACCTCTGGAAGCACTGCTGGAAGCGGTCGCCGCCGGACAGGACCTCGTCGGGCCGCTCGACGCCCTGCATGCCGCCGTACTGGCCAGCGGTGACGCGCTGGGCGTGTACGGGCCCGAAACGAGGGGCCTGAAACTACCGGGGCGCGACGAAGGCCCGTTGGAACTCACCTATCTGTGCCCGACGGGCCGGTGTTCCGGCCGTCGGTGGCCCCAGCCGGCCACCGCCCAGCTGCGGTGTCACATCAGCGGGGGGCTTGATCTGCTCCGGAAACGGCTCTGACGATGGGCGTCCTGCTGGGCGAACTCGGGAAGAAGATCGCCGAACGGTGGCTGTCCTTGCTCGTGCTGCCTGGCGCCCTCTACCTCGCGGTGGCCGCCACCGCTCGCATCCTGGGCCACGCACACGCTCTCGATCTCGCCCACCTCACTGCGAAGGTCACCGCTTGGGCCAAGGCACCCGCCGCGACCACCGCGGGTGGCCAGGTCGTACTGCTGGCAGCTGTCCTGGCAGGCGCGGCCGCCGTCGGCCTGGCCGCTCAGGGCCTCGGCTCCTTGGTCGAACGGGGCACCCTGACTGCAGGGTGGCGCACCTGGCCGTCCCCGTTCCGCCAGTTGGCCGACCGCCGGGTCAACAGGCGACGGGACCGCTGGCGCACCCAACACGACCTCTATCACCAGCAGTTCGAACTGGCCCGCGCGGCCCTCGTCAGCGGTGTCCGCCTGGACCCCGGGGAACGGCACGCCGCCTACCGGGCCAGGGCCCGCATAGCTGTCGAACTGCCGGACCGGCTCACCTGGAGCGGCGACCGCGTCCATGCCACCGCGGTCCGCCTGGACCGGGACTACACCCTGGACATCGCCACCGTCTGGCCATATCTGTGGCTTCACCTGCCCGAGCCCGTACGCGCCGAGATCACCACCGCCCGCCAAGAGCTCGCCCGCGCCACCACCTTGGGCGGCTGGGCACTCCTGTACGCGCCGCTGACCGTTTGGTGGTGGCCCGCAGCTCCCCTGACCGCGGTCATCGCCGTCACCGCCTGGTACCGCACCCGCACCGCCACCGACACCCATGCCCTGCTGGTGGAGGCCACCGCCCGCCAATACGCCGGCGACCTGGCCCGTCATCTGGGCATCGATCACGCAGGCCCACTGACACCCCACCTCGGAGACGCCCTCACCCGCCTCCTCTTCACCCAGCCCCCACCACGACTCTCCGAAGGGCCGCTCTGAGCGGCAGGGCTGGGCGCCGGTCCCTGCGGCGGGGGCGCGGCCGAGGCGGTCGACCGTACCCTCGCCCCGGGACCGGCAGACGGGGTGTGTATCGCGATCCGGGCCCGCGCGCCTCCGGCGGTTGTTAACCTGCGTGGACATTGCGCTTTGCCATGGGGAGGCGGTCGATGCAGTCGCGCCTGGTATTCGTCCACGGGATCGGCGGCCCTCGCGACCCGGCCCGGGAGCTCACCGCCTGGACCCGGGCGCTGGCCGCCGGGATGCGGGAGGCCGGGCACTCCGCAACCGCCCGTGACCTGGTCTCCGGCGACTCGGGCAGGCACGCGTTCGTCCACTACGCCGACCTCTTCGGGCGCGGGCAGGCCCAGGGCGGGGACGCCCCCGGCCTCGCCGGTGGGGCCGGGGCGGAGGCGGAGGCGCAGATCCTTTCGGATCTGCTCGTCGCATGGGTGGACGGGCTCGCCGCGGAGCATTCCGACGAGCGGGACCGCAAGATCCTCGATCACGCCCGGGCCGAGGCCGAGCCGAGAGCGCAGGAGCAGGGCAGCCTGGCCGTCGTACGCCGCGCGCTCAACGTCGCGACCACACTCCTGGCCCTCAAGCCGTGGGGCGCCGCGGCCCGGTGGATCACCCCCAAGATGATGGCAAGCCACCTCGGCCAAGTGGCGCGCTACTTGGCGCGCGCCGAGCCCGACGCCCAGGGCATCAGCCTCGACCGCCGGATCCGCGCCCGGGTCGCCGAGGCGATCGGGGACGGACCGGCCGTCGTGGTGGCGCATTCCCTGGGTTCGGTCGTCGCCCTGGAGACCCTGCACCAACTCTCCGCACCCGTCTCGTTGTTCGTGACCCTCGGATCGCCGATCGCCACGCGGACCGTGGTGTGGCCCCGGCTCCTCCCCCAGCCCCCGAGTGTCCCCGAGAGCGTCGGCGAGTGGCTGAACTTCTGGGACCGGGACGACATCATCGCCGTTCGGCCCCACCTGGAACGGGAGGTGCGCCCCAGCGGCGGCGGAGTCGCCCCGGCCAGCCGGCGCGTGGACTCCGACGGCACCTGGGTCCACGACGCCGAGAAGTACCTCGCCCAGCCGGCCGTCGCCGGTCCCGTCGCGCAAGCGCTGGCGGGAACGGCGGGTGGACCCGGCGGCGGTGGCTCCGGGTGAGAGGCGGCCTGACCGGCCGCCGTCACGTCCTGGTGGTGGCCCCGCACTGTGCATCGATGGTGCGACTGGAGCGACTGGAGGAGGCGGCCACCGGGCTGTACGCGGTACTGACCGACCCCTCGCTCGGTGCGTGCGAACCCGGCCTGCCGGTCGGGCGCAGCGCGCTGCTCGCCGGTGACGGCCTGACCAGCAGCACCGTCCGGGGAACCGTGGACGAGGCGATCGGATACGCGGCGCGGCACCATGCCGCGCTGGTCCTCGCCTTCCTCGGCCACGGTTTCGCGCCCGGCCGGACCAGCACCCTGCACCTCATGTGCGAGGACTCCACGGAAGACCTCCGGCACGACTCCGTGAACGTGCGCGAGCTGCTGGCCGTCGCCGTGGACCACCCCGGAATCGACGGCGTGCTCGGCCTCGTCGACACCTGCCACGCGGGCGGGGCGCCGCCCCCGGCCGAGGACCTCGCCGGGGGCGCACGCAACGGCCGCACCCGGCTGGGCCTGCTGATGGCCTCGTCCCTGGGCCAGTCGGCGGTCGATCTCGCCTTCTCCCGGCACCTGACCGAACTCCTGCGCGCCGGGCGGCCCGGCGCGGGCGGCACCCTGGGCGTGAGCGACGTGCGCGACGCCTTGCGCACCGTCGTCATCGGCCAGAACGTCACTGGATTCGACTACGACGGAGACGGCTCGGCCCGGGAGACGCTGTGGATCGCGCGCAACGCCCGGGTCCGCGAGGGCCTGCTCGGCGGGCTCGGCGGCCGGCTCGCGGCGGAGGAGCTGACCGAGGCACTCGCCGGCGTGGACCCGCGGATGCCCGTGCCCGACGCCACCCCGGATCTGCGGGCGGCCCTGCGGTGCCGGGCGGAACTCCTGTCGCACCCGCCCGCCGCGGCCCGTGAGCGCGCGCTGCGCGGCGTCGACGGGCTGCTCGTCGCGGTGCGCACCGTCCAGTTCGTCCGGGGCTGGATCGGCGGCGAGCTGACCACCACCCGGATCCGGCAGGCCCTGCACACCATGCTGGCTGCCGAGGGCCGGCTGCCGGCCGGCAACCCCCTCCTCACCGACATCGCCGTCATCGACGAGCTGACCTTCAACCATCCCGCCACCGACCCGGACGGCAGGCGCGCCGTCGCCCGCTTCGCGGTGCTGCTCGGCCAGATTTGCGGGAAGGACCTCAAGGACCCCGAACTGCGTTCCTGGGCCCTGCAGATCGAAGCCCCCGTCGAAGTCAACGACGCCATCGAGCACGCTGCCCGGCGTACGGAGGGCCAGCGACTCGGCCTCGTCGTCAGCCTGCACTCCTCCCTCACCGGGGACTGGCCCGAAGTCCTCGACGGATGGCTGCTCCTGGACGGGGCGATGATCCACCACGAGCAGTTCCCCAGCGAGACGGCGGACCGCAGGGGAGCCGAGAACGCGGTCGAGGACGCGGTGCTGTGGGCCGAGGACCACGCCCGGGTGCTGGATCTGCCCCTGAAACGGCTCGACTTGGCCGTACCCAGCCGACTGCTCCTGGCCTGGCGGCCCGAGGAGGCCGGGGTCGCCATGCTCCTGGGGATCCGCTACGAGGTGCGGCTGCACTGGAGCAACCGGCTCACCCCGGACGCCGTGCTGCGCAGCATCGAGCCCGTCGTCGCCGAGCGCTGGCAGTCGATCTCGCAGCACCAGGCCGGTACGCCCGTCGACTGGCTCGCCTACGAGGACCTCGCCGATCCGCACCTCCTGCACGGGCACCTCCGAAACGGCCGCTACACGCGGGGCATCGGCCTCACCCAGCACCCCGGCGCCGACGCCCGGCTCATGGAGATGCTGCTCGCCTACACGCCCGTACTGCTGTGGCCGCACGCACCGGACGGATTCCCGCGGGAGCGGCACGGCTGCCTCGACCGGAGCTGGTGGGCCATGCCGGGCGCCCTCGCGCGTGCCTACCGGGACCGCTGGCGCGGAGTCGCCGGCACGGACCTGGCCGATCTCCGGGCCGTCTGGGACGACGAGGACTGGCTGCGCTTCTGCCGGTTCTTCAGGACCGTGACTCCCCCGACCCGGACCCGAGATGAGGGGACCCCATGACCCGGGACGCGTACTACCGAGGCGACGGCGTACCGAGGAGCGACACGGCCCTGCCCGAACCGCCCCCCCTGGCGCACCTTTCCGAGGACCTCGGCGGCCGGCGTGTTCCGGCCGCCGGCAGGGCTGACCCAGGCGGTGAACGCCGCCCTCGCGCTGCGCCGGCCGCTGCTGATCACCGGCGGCCCGGGCACCGGGAAGTCCACGGTGATCGAGCAGGTCGCCGCGGAGCTCGCGCTGGGGCCCGTACTGCTCTGGCACATCACCTCACGCAGCAGCCTCGCGGACGCGCTCTACCGCTACGACGCCCTCGGCCGCATCCACGCCCACCGGCTCCAGCAGGAGAAGGCGCAGGCGGGCGGGGACGCGGGCGTGGACGACGTGGCGGCCTTCCTGACCCTGGGGCCCCTGGGAACCGCGCTGTTACCGTCGGAGCGGCCGCGCGCCCTGCTCATCGACGAGATCGACAAGGCCGACCTCGACCTGCCGGGAGACCTCCTCGACGTCCTGGAACGCGGGGAGTTCCGCATCACCGAGCTGATGCGCGAGGAACGGCACACCGCCCGCGTACGGACATGGGAGAGCCATGTGCGGCACGTGGTGGAGGACGGCCACGTGCAGTGCACCGAGTTCCCCTTCATCGTGATGACGAGCAACGGTGAACAGGAGCTGCCCGCGCCCTTCCTGCGCCGCTGCGTGCGCTACACCATGCCCAAGCCGACGGCCTCGCTCATCCGTGACGTGGTACGCGGCCATCTGGGGCTGGAAGTGGACGAATCGGGGCCGACGGCGGAACTGGTCGACGAGTTCGTCCGCCGGGTCGCGTCGGGCGAGAGCGTGGCCGTCGACCAACTCCTGGGCACCCTGCATCTGCTGAACGGACCCACCCGGTCGCAGGGCACCGAGCGCGAGCGGCTCATCGCCCTCCTCATGAAGGACCTCTCAGGTGCCTGAGGAACCCCCGGCCCGCCCGGAACCCGAAGACCCTCTGGCGGCCGTGGTGTCGGCGCTCCACGGACTCGGCCGCGACCTGGACGGGCTCTCCGTGGCCGAGCTGCTCTGGCTCGCCGCCCGTACGCGGAGCGGACGAGCGGAGGCGGCCGGCGGGGAGGGCGCGGAATCGGCCGCGTCCGCCGCGGCGGGGGCCGTCGACCCGCGTGAGCGGCTCAGCTCCTGGGGGCCGTTGACGACCCCGGTGCACGGCCCTTCGGCGCCCGGCGGCGATGGGGTGCCCGCGCGGGCGGTGTCCGTACCCCGGGGGTCGGCGCTGCCCAGGGCCCGGGAGATCGCCCGCGCCCTGCGTCCGCTGCGACGACCGTGGGCGGCGGGGCGCAGGCAACAGCTGGACATCGCGGAGACCGTGTCCGGCTACGCCCGCACCGGCGAACTCCTGCCCGCCTTCCGCCCGGCCCCGGAGCGCTGGTTCGACCTCACCGTCGTCCTCGACCGTTCGCCGACCATGGCCGTGTGGGGCGATACCGTCGACGAGTTGCTGAAGGTGCTCGCCACGACGGGCGCCTTCCGCACGCTCCGGGTCCGGGAGGTGGATGCCTGGGAGGCGGAGCCGCACCCTCGCGGTGCAGGGCCCCGGATGGTGCGGCAGCGCCGGCTGGTGCTCGTCCTATCGGACTGCGCATCGGGAGTCGGCGGCGAGGACGGACTCTGGGACCGGATCCACGACTGGGCGGGCGCCATCCCCACCGTACTCGTGAACCCGCTGCCGCCGAGGATCTGGCGGCACACGGGTCTCGATCTCCCGGCGGTCAGGGTCACCACTCCCGGAGCGCCCGGCGTACCCAACGCCCGCTTGCACTTCCTGGCGCCACCGCTGCTGGAGGACGTGTTCGACCGGTCGGGCGACCGCCGGACCAGCTGGCTGCCCCTGCCGGTCGTCGGGCTGACACCGCGCTCCCTCGCACGCTGGGCCCGCATGCTCATGCGCGGGGACCCCGAGGGATGCGAGGCGGTCCTGGTACCGGAGCCGGGCAGCGTGAGCCGCACGCCCGTATCCCCGAACCCTCCTCTGGACGCCGGGCAGTTGGTCGAGGCCTTCCTGCACCGGGCGTCCGCGCCCGCCGTCCGACTGGCCGTGCTCTGCTCCTCGTACCCGCGCGTGAATGCCGCGGTGCTGCATCTGGTACGGCAGGAACTGGTACCGGAGGCGAGCCCGGCCGACATGGCCGAGGTGGTCGTCGGCGGCCTGGTGTCGGTGGACGAGGGCGGGTCGGCGGGCGGCGGCGCGGTCCTGACCTTCCGGGACGGTGTCCGTGAACGGCTGGCTCCCCGCCTCGGCGCGCGCGACGCACTGCGCACGCGGGACACCGTGAGCCGGTTCATCGCGGCGCACGCCGACGCCGCGTCGCGCTTTCCGGCGCTCGTCCCCGAGACCGAAGGTGATGTGGAGATCCCGTCCGGCGACGCGCCGTTCGCGGAGGTGTCCCCGCGGACCCTGCGGACACTGGGTCCGGCGGGGCCTGCGGGCGGCCGGGCGGCGCGTTCCGGTGAGCGACCGTACTTCTTCCTCAGCTATGCGCACACGCCGCGCTTCGGCGCGGGGGGACCGGACCCGGACATGTGGGTCGAGCGGCTGTTCCGCGACCTGTCCGGCCATGTGATGGCGTTGACGGACGCGCCGTCCGGATACCCGGTGGGGTTCATGGACCGGGAGATTCGCAGCGGAGCAGGCTGGTCGGAACGGCTGGGGGAGGTACTGGCCACGTGCCGGACGTTCGTACCCCTCTATTCCCCGCGCTACTTCGCCAGTGAAACGTGCGGCAAGGAGTGGTACGCGTTCGCCCAGCGAACCGCCTACCACCAGGCTCGGAGCGCCTCGACGGTGAAGGCGATCGTACCCGCCTGGTGGGTTCCCGTACCCCAGGAGCAACTCCCCAGATCAGCAAGGGAGTTGAGCCTTCCCCACCCCGCCCCCGGTGAGCGTTACACGACTGATGGACTCTACGGTCTGATCAAACTGCGGGGATACGCCGAGCAGTACGAGCGTGTGGTGTACGAACTGGCCAAGCGGATCGTCGTGACGGCGAGCACCGCGAACATCGCCGTCGGCCTCCCCGTCGACTACCGGACGGCTCCGAGCGCGTTCGGACCGCATACCTCGTATCAGGGCAATCTGCGCATCGCCGTGGTGGCGCCCACCGTGCACGACCTCCCCGCGGGACGTCGCACCCGCTACTACGGTGACGGTCCGGCCGATTGGAATCCGTACTACCCCGATTCCGTGAGGCCACTGGCGCACGTGGCCACCGAGCTGGCGTTCCACCTGAACAACCAGGTGGACATCTCCACACTCGACGAGGAGCTCTCCCGAGCCGTCGGCGGCAAGACTCCGCCCGGGCCGTTGATCCTGCTCGTGGACCGGTGGGCACTGGAAGTGCCGGCCCTGTGCGACGCACTGGCCATGCTGGACGCGACCCGTCGGCCGGGGATGAGCGTCGTCATCGCCTGGAACCCGAACGATCCGCAGAGCCGTCACTCGGACGGCGAGCTGGACTCGGGGCTGACCCGGACGATTCCGTATCTGATGGGCCGGGCCTTGGAGAAGAAGTCCTCGGCATCGGCCCGGGTCGTGCTCAGCTTGGAGGATTTCGGCCGGGTGATGCCACAAGTCGTGGCCGCGACCTACCAGGAGCACCTCAGGCACGCCCAGGCCTACCCTCCCACCAAGGCCTACCCGGCCGACGCGCCCAGGCTCCGGCTGACCGGTCCCACGCCTCTGGGGTTGCCCCCGCCACCGGACGGGCCCGAGGAACCGTGACCCCTTCGATGACGGAAGTCCGACGTCTGGGCGCGGAGGCCGGCCACTGGCTGGCCACCGCCCTCCCGCTACGCCGTGCGCCTCAGCAGTGCCAGGTACATCGCGTCCGTTCCGTGCAGGTGGGGCCACAGCTGGACGTCCGGGCCGTCGCCCAGCCCCGGTACGCCCGACATGAACGGCCGCGCGTCGATCAGCTCGGCGGACACCGGCGAGGCGCCCGCACCGCGCCCCTTCAGGACGTCGTCCACGACGACCCGGGTCTCGGCCAGGTGGGGCGAGCACGTCGCGTAGCCCACGACACCGCCCACCCGCACCGCCGACAGCGCTTCGCGCAGCAGTCCGCGCTGGAGCGGCGCGAAGCCCTCCAGGTCCTGCGGGCGGCGGCGCCAGCGGGCCTCCGGGCGGCGGCGGAGCGCGCCCAGGCCCGTACAGGGGACGTCCATCAGGACGCGGTCGAAGGAGCCCGGCCGCCACGGCGGCCGGGTGCCGTCCGCCGCGATGACCTGGTAGGGGCCCGGGTTGCCCGCGAGGGCGCGCTCCACGAGCCGCGCCCGGTGCGGCTGCTTCTCCGAGGCGAGCAGGAAGGCGCCGCGCCGCGCGGCGAGCGCGGCGAGCAGCGCCGCCTTGCCGCCGGGGCCCGCGCAGCCGTCGAGCCAGCGCTCGTCACTGCCCTCGACGGGCACGGCCGCCAGGGCCATCGCCACGAGCTGGCTGCCCTCGTCCTGCACGCCGGCGCGGCCCTCGCGCACCGCCTCCAGCGCGCCGGGCTCGCCGCCCTCGGCCATCCGGACGGCGTACGGCGACCAGCGCCCGGGCAGCGCCGAGTCCTCGCCGACCGCGTCCAGCAGCTCCTGCGGGGTGGACCGGCCGGGACGGGCGACCAGGGTCACCTCGGGCCGCTCGTTGTCGGCCTCCAGCAGGTCCTCGATGCCGGCGCGGCCACCGCCCAGCGCGTCCCACAGGGCGCTGACGATCCACCGGGGGTGCGAGTGGTACACGGCGAGGTGTTCCTCGGCGTCGTCCTCGTACGGCGGTGCGACCAGCGCCAGCCAGCCGTCGAGGTCGTGCGCGGCGATCTTCCGCAGCACGGCGTTCACGAACTTGGCGCGCCCGTCCCCTAGCACCACGCGGGCCAGCTCGACGCTCGCGGAGACCGCCGCGTGCGTGGGGATCCGGGTGCCGAGCAGCTGGTGCGCGCCGAGCGAGAGCACGTCGAGCACCGGCGGGTCCACCTCGCGCAGCGGGCGGTCGACGCACGCCTTGATGACGGCGTCGTAGGTGCCCTGCCGGCGCAGGGTCCCGTAGACCAGCTCGGTGGCCAGCGCCGCGTCGCGCGCCTGGAAGTTCTCGTCCTGGCGGGCCTTCTTCAGCAGCGGCGGCAGGACGAGGTTCGCGTAGGCGTCGCGCTCGTCCACCGCCCGCAGGACCTCGAAGGCCAGCATCCGCACGGGGTCCTTCTGGGGTCGCCGGTACGGCTTGGCCTGGCGCTGGCCTGCGGGGTTGCGACGGGGACGGGGCTGTTCGCTCACGTGAAAGGTGCTCCGGGTTTACGAGGTGCTGCGGTGACGAGGTGCTGCGGTCATGAGGTACTGCGGTGACGAGGTGCGAGGGCGGCGGGCGCCGCCCCGGCGGGGCGGCGGTCCGTATGGTCCGGGGTCCCGCCGCCGCGAGGACGGCGGGCCGGATCCGGCTCGGCTGGATTCAGCCTACGTCGGCTCCGCCGAGCCGCTCGCCGGGCGCGATCCGCACTCCGCGGGCCCAGTCCGCGGCGCGCATCGGCTTCTTGCCCTGGGGCTGCACCCACAGCAGCTCCACGGCGTGCGAGCCCGTGCCCACGTGGACGTTGTTCTTGGCCGGGGCCAGCTCGCCGGGCGCCAGGTCGGTGCGGTCGGCCACCAGGCCCAGCGAGATCAGCTTGAGCCGCTCCCCGCGGAAGACGGTCCAGGCGCCCGGGGCCGGCGTGCAGCCGCGCACCACGCGGTCGGCGCGCATCGCGGGGGCCGTCCAGTCGATCCGGGCGTCCTCCACGGTGATCTTGGGCGCGAGGGAGAGCCCGTCGTGGGGCTGCGCGACGGCGCGCAGGGTGCCGTCCTCGATGCCGTCCATGGTGGCGGCCAGCAGCCCGGAGCCGGCGAACGCCAGGCGGGTGAGCAGGTCGCCGCTGGTGTCGGTCGGGCGGATCTCCTCGGTGAGGATGCCGTAGACCGGGCCGGAGTCCAGGCCCTCCTCGATGAGGAAGGTGGACGCGCCGGTGACCTCGTCGCCCGCCATGATCGAGTGCTGGACGGGTGCGGCGCCGCGCCAGGCGGGCAGCAGCGAGAAGTGCAGGTTGACCCATCCGTGCTTGGGGATGTCGAGGGCGCTCTTGGGGAGCAGGGCCCCGTAGGCGACGACCGGGCAGCAGTCCGGGGCGATCTCCCGCAGCCGGGCCTGGAAGTCGGGGTCGCGCGGGCGGGCGGGCTTGAGGACCTCGATGCCGGCTTCCTCGGCGCGCTCGGCGACCGGGCTGGCGACGAGCCGGCGGCCGCGGCCGGCCGGTGCGTCGGGCCGGGTGACGACGGCGGCGACCTCGTGCCGCCCGGAGGCGATCAGGGCGTCCAGGGCGGGTACGGCGACCTCGGGGGTGCCTGCGAAGACGAGCTTCACTGGGTCCTACCTCGCTATCTCGGCTGTCAGCAGCGCACCAGTCTATGGGGCGGCCGCCCGGGGGCCGCCCGAAGGTCGTCAGCCACCGACCCGCCCGGCGCTCACCATGGCCCACCTGCGCTGTCGAGGGGGCGTACGCACACACGCGCGCCTCTCGCATATGCCGACACGCCCCCACAGCGTGACCTGGGCGACGGGTGGCGCGTTGGTCAAGAGAGATTGACCAAAACGGGCCGTGTGAACGGTGTCTGCGGCCCGATCCGCCCTTCAGCACCGGTTCGAGAGGCTTCTTCATGGCCGACCACGCCACCCACGACGCCCAAGCCCGGGCCAGCCTGCACCTCCTGGTGCGGGACATCGAGCGGGTTCGCCGGCAGGTGGATGCCCTGCGTACGCTCACCGCCCAGCTCGGCAACGTGTACCGCCCGCGCCGCTCCGGTCCCTCCACGGGCTTCGTCGTCTACGGCCGGGCACCCGCGCCCACCGTCCGCCTCGCGCAGGAGCTGCGGGACAGCGTCGAGACGCTGGTCACCGCCGCGGTGGACTTCGACCGCTCGCTCGGTTTCTCGTGGGACGCGGTCGGTTCGGCGCTCGGCGTCACCAAGCAGGCCGTGCACCGCCGCTACGGCGCCCGGCGGGCGCAGTCCGCCGAGTCCGCGGAGCCGCTGGCCGAGGGCACGACCACCCGGACCCTGGGGCCGCTGCCCACCGTGCCGGCCGCCCGCTCGGTGCCGCCGCAGCCGGTGCGCGAGGAGGCCCAGGCGGCGGCCGGGGGGAACCCCGGCCGGAGCCTCGCGGAGGCCCCGCGCTCCCCCGCCTTCCCCGGTCCGCGCAACGGCTGACCTCGTGTCCTGCCGCCGGGACGCCGACCCCCGACGGCCGGCCGCCACCGCTCGCCGCGCCTGAATCCGCCCCCGGCGGGACGACCCACGCGTCTCCCGCCGGGGGCTTCGCCGTCTGCTTCCCGTCCGGTCAGCCGATGTCCGGCGGGTCGATCCGGACCCGCACCGCGTCGGCGGCCGCGACGCCCCGTGCCATCCGGGCCGCCTGCGCGGATTTCAGGGCGGCCGCCAGGGCCGCGCCGCTGCCCGGCGGGACCCGGACCAGCGCACGCTCGCCCGGGGACCGCTCCCCGCGCCGCCCCGGTATCGGGACCGGGCCCAGGATCTCCGCGTCCGGCGGCAGCCCGGCGCCGGCCAGGAAGGCCTCCACCGCCTCGCCCCGCCCGGCCACGGCGGCCATCCGCGAAACCGGCGGGAAGCCGAGCTGGGCCCGCTCCGCGAGCTCCCGTACGGCGTGGCCCACCGGGTCCCACCGGACGAGCGCCTGGACCGGCCGCAGCGTCGGCTCGGCGACCACCACGACCTGCCCGTCGCCCCGGACCAGCGAGGCGGCCGTGATCCACCGCCGCAGCGCGTCCTCGCCGGCCCGCAGGTCGGGCCGGGTCAGCATGGCCCAGCCGTCGAGCAGCAGCGCGGCCGCGTATCCGGCGCCGGCCGCCACCGGCTCGGCGCCCGGCGTGCACACCACCAGCGCCGGCCGGTCCGGCACCTCGTCGAGGACGTGGTCGCGCCCGGAGGTCCGTACGGGCACGGCCGGAAAAGCCCGGCCCAGCTCCTCGGCCGTCCGCCGGGCGCCGACCACCTGGGCGCGCAGCCGGAACGAGCCGCACTCCTCGCAGTGCCAGGACGGCTCGGCGCGCCCGCACCACCCGCACTGCAGGTCCCGCTCGTCGGGGGCCTCCAGGGGGCCCGCGCAGACCGTGCAGCGGGCGGGGGTCCGGCACCGCTCGCACGCCAGCCGCGGGACGTAGCCCCGCCGCGGCACCTGGACGAGCACGGGCCCGGTCTTCAGCCCCTCCCGTACGGTCTCCCACGCCAGGCTCGGCAGCCGCGCGGCGCGGGCCGCCTCGTCGCGGGCCAGCAGCTCGTCGCCCACGGTCCGGATCCGGGGGGCGCAGGCCCGTACCGTCTCGCGGCTCGCGACCAGCGGCCGGGCCCAGCCCGACTCGACCAGCTGGGCGGCCTCCACGGTGCAGCTCGTGCTCCCGGCCAGGAAGGCGCAGCCTTCGCTGACCGCGCGCAGTTCCAGCACCTCGCGGACGTGCGGGAAGGGGGCGTTGTCGTCGCTGTGGCTGGAGTCGCCGTCGTCCCAGACGGCGACCAGTCCGAGGTCCCGCACGGGGGCGAACATCGCCGCGCGGGTCCCGACGACGGCGCGCACCGAGCCCCGGTTCACGGCGAGCCACTGGCGGTAGCGCTTCTCGGGCCCGGACTCGGCGGTCAGCAGCGCGTGCCGTCCTTCGCCGAGCAGGGCGGTCAGCGCCTGGTCGACCCGGGCGGCGGTGCGCCCGTCGGGGACCACGGCGAGGGCGCCGCGCCCGGAGGCGAGGGTCGCGGCCATGGCGCGGGCGAGTTCGTCGGCCCAGCCGGGGCCGGGCAGGGCCGTCCACACGGCGCGCGGGGCGGCGCCGGTGGCCAGGGCCCCCAGGAAGGCGGGCCCGGCGCCGTACCGCTGCCAGCCGCCGGGCTCGGGGGCGGCGGGCGGGGGCAGCGGCTCCGGTGAGGGCTTGGCCTCGGCGCGGGCGCTGCGCGCGGGCAGGGCGAGCTGGAGCACGTCGGCGAGGCTGCCGGCGTAGCGGTCGGCGACGGCCCGGGCGAGGGCGAGCAGGCGGGGGCTGAGGACCACCTCGGGCGAGACCACCTGGGCGAGGGCGGCGAGCGCTCCGTTGTAGTCGGACTCGGCGCGGCGCTCGACGATGAACCCGTCGATGAGGCTGCCGCCCTCGCGGCGGCCCCCGCGTACTTGGTGGGAGCCGGCCCCGAAGCGGACCCGGACGCGGACGCCGGGCTGGGCGGCCTCGGAGAGCTCGGCGGGCACGGCGTAGTCGAAGGTCCGGTCGAGGTGGAGCACGCCCTTGTTCACGAGGACCCGGGCGACGGGCAGTTCCTCGGCGAGGGCCGCCCCCCGCCAGGTGCGCGGCTTCGCCTTGGGCGCCTTGGCCTTCGCCTCGGCGACCATCTCCCGGATCAGCGCGAGCTGCTCCGGCTGGGAATCGTTCGCGCTGCTCACATCAGCATTCTTACCAAACCCCACTGACAGCCACGGCATGCGAACGGCCCCGCACCAGGAGGTCCGGGGCCGTTCGACTCAAGCGGTGGTGCTTACAGACCGGCGGCCGTGCGCAGGGCGTCGACGCGGTCGGTGCGCTCCCAGGTGAAGTCGGGCAGCTCACGACCGAAGTGGCCGTAGGCGGCGGTCTGCGCGTAGATCGGGCGCAGCAGGTCCAGGTCGCGGATGATCGCGGCCGGGCGCAGGTCGAAGACCTCGCCGATCGCGTCCTCGATCTTCTGGACCTCGACCTTGGCGGTGCCGAAGGTCTCCACGAAGAGACCGACGGGCTCGGCCTTGCCGATGGCGTAGGCGACCTGGACCTCGCAGCGCGAGGCGAGACCGGCGGCGACCACGTTCTTGGCGACCCAGCGCATGGCGTAGGCGGCGGAGCGGTCGACCTTGGACGGGTCCTTGCCGGAGAAGGCGCCGCCACCGTGGCGGGCCATGCCGCCGTAGGTGTCGATGATGATCTTGCGGCCGGTCAGGCCGGCGTCGCCCATCGGGCCGCCGATCTCGAACCGGCCGGTCGGGTTCACCAGCAGGCGGTAACCCTCGGTGTCGAGCTTGATGCCGTCCTCGACGAGCTGGGCCAGCACGTGCTCGACGACGAACTCGCGGATGTCCGGTGCGAGCAGCGAGTCCAGGTCGATGTCCGAGGCGTGCTGCGAGGAGACCACGACGGTGTCCAGGCGCACGGCCTTGTCACCGTCGTACTCGATGGTGACCTGGGTCTTGCCGTCGGGGCGCAGGTAGGGGATGGTCCCGTTCTTGCGGACCTCGGACAGCCGGCGGGAGAGCCGGTGCGCGATGTGGATCGGGAGCGGCATGAGCTCGGGGGTCTCGTCGCAGGCATAGCCGAACATCAGGCCCTGGTCGCCGGCGCCCTGCTTGTCGAGCTCGTCCTCGTCGCCCTCGACCCGCTTCTCGTAGGCGGTGTCGACGCCCTGCGCGATGTCAGGGGACTGGGCACCGATGGACACCGAGACGCCACAGGAGGCGCCGTCGAAGCCCTTCTTCGAGGAGTCGTAGCCGATCTCGAGGATCTTCTCCCGGACGAGCTGCGCGATCGGCGCGTAGGCCTTCGTCGTCACCTCTCCCGCGATGTGCACGAGACCGGTGGTGATGAGGGTCTCCACGGCCACGCGCGAGGTCGGGTCCTCGGAGAGGAGCGCGTCGAGGATCGTGTCGCTGATCTGGTCAGCGATCTTGTCGGGGTGGCCCTCGGTCACGGACTCCGAGGTAAACAGACGACGGGACACAACGCTCCCTGGGGTTGCAGCGGCTGCTGGCTGATCATTTGGCGGAACCGCATCGGGGGCTGCGCCCGATCACGTTCCTCGTGCAGTTTATCGGTCGCCACCGTTTCCGGGACCACCCGTCTCGCCTTATGGGAGCCGTGTGACCTGCGGCACCTCATTCTGACCCACGGAGGTGACCAGGAGAAGGGCAATCGGTTCAGGCGCGTCGCGGCGCCAGCCGGACGGACACCTGGTCCCAAATGACCTCGGCCAAGGCTTCCTTCGGTCCATAGGGCACCTGGATATCCGACCCCTCAGAGGCCAGGATGACCGCTTCGTTCTCCTCGGAACCGAAGGTGCGGGCTTCGCCGACCTCGTTCACGACGAGAAGATCACATCCCTTGCGCAGGAGCTTGGCCCGGCCGTTGGCGAGGACGTCGTCGGTCTCGGCGGCGAATCCCACCACGACCTGCCCCTCCCGGGCCCGGTCGGCCGAAATCTCCGCGAGGACGTCCGGATTCCGTACGAGGGCGACCGGCGCGGGGTCCTGCCCCTCCTTCTTCTTGATCTTCCCGCCCGCGTACTCGGCGGGCCGGAAGTCGGCCACGGCGGCGGCCATCACCACGACGTCGGCGTCCGCGGCCGCCTTGAGCACGGCCTCCCTCAGCTGTACAGCCGTCCCCACGCGTACGACGTCCGCCCCGGCCGGGTCGGCCAGCGCGGTGTTGGCCGCCACCAGGGTGACGCGGGCCCCGCGGGCGACGGCCGTACGGGCGAGCGCGTAGCCCTGCTTGCCGGAGGAGCGGTTGCCGAGGAAGCGGACCGGGTCCAGCGGTTCCCGCGTGCCGCCCGCGCTGATCACCACGTGCCGCCCCACGAGGTCCGGCTCGTCCACCCCGCGCGCCAGGACCCTGCGGCACACCTCGTAGATCTCCGCCGGGTCGGGCAGCCGTCCCTTGCCGGTGTCCTTGCCCGTGAGCCGGCCGACGGCGGGCTCGATGACGAGGGCGCCGCGCCGGCGCAGCGTGGCCACGTTCTCCTGGGTGGCGGGGTGCTCCCACATCTCGGTGTGCATGGCGGGGGCGAAGACCACCGGACATCGGGCGGTGAGCAGCGTGTTCGTGAGCAGGTCGTCGGCGAGCCCGTGGGCGGCCTTGGCCAGCAGGTCGGCGGTGGCCGGGGCGACGACGACGAGGTCGGCGGACTGGCCGATGCGCACGTGCGGCACCTCGTGGACGGACTCCCACACCTCGGTCGAGGCCGGGTTCCCGGACAGGGCGGCCCAGGTCGCCTCGCCGACGAAGTTCAGGGAGGCCGCCGTGGGCACCACCCGGACGTCGTGCCCGGACTCGGTCAGCAGGCGGAGCAGCTCGCACGACTTGTAGGCGGCGATCCCGCCGCTGACCCCCAGCACGACCTTCGGCTTACCCACCACGCACTCCCCTTCGAGCCTTGTCCACATTCGTCGTCGCCCCCCATGACACACCACAGGCCCGGCAGATGTTCTGCCGGGCCTGTGGTGAAAGGATTTCTCGCGCCTTACTGGGCCGGGGCCTCGATGGCCTCGGAGGTCAGCAGACCCGCGTTGATCTCGCGCAGCGCGATCGAAAGCGGCTTCTCGTGGACGTGGGTGTCCACCAGCGGGCCGACGTACTCCAGCAGGCCCTCACCGAGCTGCGAGTAGTACGCGTTGATCTGACGCGCGCGCTTGGCCGCGTAGATCACGAGGCTGTACTTCGAGTCGGTAGCCTCGAGCAGCTCGTCGATCGGCGGGTTGATGATGCCCTCGGGCGCAGTGATGGAAGAGGACACGCTCTACCTTCCGAAGAATGTGGGAAAGATCGAATCGATCAAGATCCGCTCGATCATGAAAAATCGACCAACGAATCAGACGACTTCCATCAAGGCTAGCAGCTCACGCGCCACGTCCTCGACGGAGGTGTTGACCAGGGTGGTGTCGAACTCCGACTCGGCAGCGAGCTCGATCTTGGCGGAGGCGAGCCGGCGCTCGATCACCTCGGCCGATTCGGTGCCGCGGCCGGTGAGCCGGCGGACCAGTTCGTCCCAGCTCGGCGGGGCCAGGAAGACGAGCTGGGCGTCGGACATGGACTCGCGGACGAGCCGTGCCCCCTGGAGATCGATCTCCAGCAGTACCGGCTCGCCGTTGTCCAGGCGTTCCAGCACCGCGCCGCGCGGTGTGCCGTAGCGGTTGCCCGCGAACTCGGCCCACTCCAGCAGCTCGCCGTTGGCGATCAGCTTGTCGAACTCGTCGTCATTGACGAAGAAGTAGTGGACTCCGTGTCGCTCACCGGGCCGCGGCTTGCGGGTGGTGGCCGACACCGAGAGCCATACCTCGGGGTGAACCTTGCGCATATGCGCGACGACCGTGCTCTTGCCGACCCCTGAGGGGCCGGAGAGCACGGTCAGCCGCGGACGAACCTCTGCTGCCATAGAGCGATTATCCAGGTTCTCGGGACTGCCTGAGAACGCCGGGAGAACTTCAGTCGACGCCTCAGGCGCCGGTGCTGCCGAACTCGCGCTCCAGAGAGGCGATCTGGTTGGAACCGAGACCTCGGACACGCCGGGACTCGGAGATGCCGAGACGCTCCATGATCTGCTTGGCGCGCACCTTGCCCACGCCAGGCAGCGACTCCAGCAGGGCGGAGACCTTCATCTTGCCGATGACGTCGTTCTCCTGGCCCGTCTTGATGACCTCTTGGAGCGAGGCGCCGGAGTGCTTGAGTCGATTCTTGACCTCGGCCCGCTCCCGGCGAGCCGCGGCGGCCTTTTCGAGCGCGGCTGCGCGCTGTTCAGGGGTAAGGGGCGGAAGAGCCACGCCTACGTCACCTCGGATGTCGAACTGTCGGATACGGACCGGTGGGCAGCCCGAAGGCACCACACCTGGCGAGCTCCCGAACAGCGATCGAAACGCGTTCGCTGCACGTTCACTCTGCTCGGAGACTAGCGGCCAACACCGCTCCAGTCAGCGAGAACGGACGAAAAGTCCTGGTCAGCCTCCACTGAACCGTACATCACGGACAAAATACCTCTGTTTTGTCCGATGAAGAGCGTTCGGGTTTCGCCAAGAAGTGCGAGAGGCCGCGCCGCGAGGGACGCGGGCGGCCTCCAGGGGCGAACGATTACGCGGAGACGGCCTCGCCGATCTCGTCGGCGAACCGACGCGCCGAGTCGCGCAGCGCCGTGACGTCCGGGCCGTGCTTCAGGACGCCCCGCGACACGTTCGGGACGACATTGCGCACGGCCTTGCCGAACACCGCCGGCAGGTCGGCCGCCGTCGCGCCCTGCGCGCCGATGCCGGGGGCCAGCAGCGGCCCGTTGATGTCCAGGTCGAAGGAGGACAGGTCGCCCAGCGTGGCACCGACCACCGCGCCGAAGGAACCCATCGGGGAGGCGTCCGCGTTCTCCGCCGCCAGGTGCGCCAGCATCGTCGCGCCGATGGTCCGGCCGTCCTCCCGGACCGCCCGCTGGACCTCCGCGCCCTCCGGGTTCGAGGTCAGGGCGAGCACGAACAGGCCGGCGCCCGAGGCGCGGGCCAGGTCCACCGCCGGCTTCAGGGAGCCGTAGCCCAGGTACGGGGAGACCGTCAGCGCGTCCGAGAACAGCGGCGAGGCCGGGTCCAGGAAGGCCGAGGCGTACGCGGCCATGGTCGAGCCGATGTCGCCCCGCTTGGCGTCCATCACGACCAGGGTCCCGGCCGCGCGGGCGTCCGCGACGGTCTGCTCCAGGACGGCCACGCCCCTGGAGCCGAACCGCTCGAAGAAGGCCGCCTGCGGCTTGAAGACCGCCACCGACTCCGCGAGCGCCTCCACGACGGTGCGGGAGAACCGCTCCAGGCCCGCGATGTCGTCGGACAGGCCCCACTGGGCCAGCAGCTCGGCGTGCGGGTCGATGCCCACGCACAGCGGGCCGCGGGTGTCCATCGCCTGGCGCAGGCGGGTGCCGAACGGGGTCACAGGGCTCACTTCGCGGCCTTTCGGGTCTCGGCGCCCACCGCTTCGGCGAGCGTCGCGTACGGGCTGACGGCCAGGCGCGCGGCCAGGCCCTTGTGGATGGCGCGGGCGTAGCGGGGGCCCTCGTAGATGAAGGCGCTGTAGCCCTGGATCAGCGTGGCCCCGGCCAGGATCCGCTGCCAGGCGTCCTCGGCGTTCTCGATGCCGCCGACCCCGACGAGGACCAGCCGGTCCCCCACACGGGCGTACAGGCGGCGCAGGACCTCCAGCGAGCGCTCCTTGACCGGGGCGCCGGACAGCCCGCCGGTCTCCTGCACGAGGTCCGGGGAGGACTTCAGGCCGAGGCCCTCCCGCGCGATGGTGGTGTTGGTCGCGATGATGCCGTCGAGGCCGAGCTCCAGGGCCAGGTCGGCGACCGCGTCGACGTCCTCGTCGGCCAGGTCGGGGGCGATCTTGACCAGCAGCGGGACCCGGCGGTCGGTCACGGTGCGGTCCGCGGCCTCCCGTACGGCCGTCAGGAGCGGGCGCAGCGACTCGGTGGCCTGGAGGTTGCGCAGGCCCGGGGTGTTCGGCGAGGAGACGTTCACGACGAGGTAGTCGGCGTGGCGGGCGAGCCGCTCGGTGGAGGCGACGTAGTCCGCGACCGCCTGCTCCTCCGGGACGGCCTTCGTCTTGCCGATGTTGACGCCGACGACCGTCCTGAAGACGGGCCGGCGGGTCGCCAGGCGGTCCGCGACGGCCGCGGAGCCCTCGTTGTTGAAGCCCATCCGGTTGATCAGCGCGCGGTCCGGCACGAGGCGGAACAGCCGCTTCTTGGGGTTGCCGGGCTGCGGCTCGGCCGTGACCGTGCCGATCTCGACGTGGTCGAAGCCGAGCATCGACATGCCGTCGATGGCCACGGCGTTCTTGTCGAAGCCGGCGGCGAGCCCGAAGGGGCCGTGCATGCGCAGGCCGAGGGCCTCGGTGCGGAGCTCCTTGTGGCGGGGGGCGAGCCAGGCCGCGACGAAGGTGCGCAGCACGGGGGTGCGGGCGGCGAGGCGGATCCAGCGGAAGGCCGTGTAGTGGGCCTTCTCCGGGTCCATCCGCTTGAAGACCAGGTTGAAGAAGAGTTCGTACATCGTCGAGAGGATCCCTCTGCGCTCATGGAAAGGGGGACACCCGTCGTGAAACCGGTGTCCCCCCTCCCGTTTCCGGGCTGTACGGGCTGCTTAGTCGCGGGCCGCGGTCAGGTGCTCCGCGTGCTCCTGGAGGGAGCGCACGCCCACGTCGCCGCGGTTGAGCGCGTCGATGCCCTGGACGGCCGCGGCGAGTGCCTGGACCGTGGTGAGGCAGGGGACGCTGCGGGCCACGGCCGCCGTTCGGATCTCGTAGCCGTCGAGGCGGCCGCCGGTGCCGTACGGGGTGTTGACGATCAGGTCGACCTGGCCGTCGTGGATCAGCTGGACGATGGTCTTCTCGCCGTTCGGGCCCTCGCCCTCGCTGAGCTTGCGCACGATGGTGGCGTTGATGCCGTTGCGGCGCAGGACCTCGGCGGTGCCGGAGGTGGCCATCAGCTCGAAGCCGTGGGCGACGAGCTCACGCGCCGGGAAGATCATCGAGCGCTTGTCGCGGTTGGCGACGGAGATGAACGCCCGGCCCTTGGTGGGCAGCGGGCCGTAGGCGCCGGCCTGCGACTTGGCGTAGGCGGTGCCGAAGACGGCGTCGATGCCCATGACCTCGCCGGTGGAGCGCATCTCCGGGCCGAGGACGGTGTCCACGCCGCGGCCGTGGATGTCGCGGAAGCGCGACCACGGCATGACGGCCTCCTTGACGGAGATCGGCGCGTCGATCGGCAGGGTGCCGCCGTCGCCGGTCTTCGGCAGCAGGCCCTCCTCGCGCAGCTCGGCGATGGTGGTGCCGAGCGAGATGCGGGCGGCGGCCTTCGCGAGCGGGACGGCGGTCGCCTTCGAGGTGAAGGGGACGGTCCGGGAGGCGCGCGGGTTGGCCTCCAGGACGTAGAGGATGTCACCCGCCATCGCGAACTGGATGTTGATCAGGCCGCGGACGCCGACGCCCTTGGCGATGGCCTCGGTGGAGGCGCGCAGGCGCTTGATGTCGTAGCCGCCGAGGGTGATCGGGGGCAGGGCGCAGGCCGAGTCGCCGGAGTGGATGCCGGCTTCCTCGATGTGCTCCATGACGCCGCCGAGGTAGAGCTCGTGGCCGTCGTAGAGGGCGTCGACGTCGATCTCGATCGCGTCGTCGAGGAAGCGGTCGACCAGCACGGGGCGGGTCGGGGAGATCTCGGTGGACTCGGCGATGTACGACGCGAGGCGGGCCTCGTCGTAGACGATCTCCATGCCGCGGCCGCCGAGCACGTAGGACGGGCGGACGAGGACCGGGTAGCCGATCTCGTCGGCGATGGCCTTCGCGCCCGTGAAGGTGGTGGCGGTGCCGTGCTTGGGGGCCGGCAGGCCGGCCTCGGCGAGGACCTGGCCGAACGCGCCGCGGTCCTCGGCGGCGTGGATGGCCTCCGGGGAGGTGCCGACGACCGGCACGCCGTTGTCCTTGAGCGCCTGGGCGAGACCCAGGGGGGTCTGGCCGCCGAGCTGGACGATGACACCGGCGATGGGGCCGGCCAGCGACTCCGCGTGGACGATCTCCAGCACGTCCTCGAGCGTCAGCGGCTCGAAGTACAGGCGGTCGGAGGTGTCGTAGTCCGTGGAGACGGTCTCCGGGTTGCAGTTGACCATCACGGTCTCGAAGCCGGCGTCGCTGAGCGCGAAGGAGGCGTGGACGCAGGAGTAGTCGAACTCGATGCCCTGGCCGATGCGGTTCGGGCCGGAGCCCAGGATGATCACCGCGGGCTTGGTGCGGGGCGCGACCTCGGACTCCTCGTCGTACGAGGAGTAGAAGTACGGGGTCTTCGCGGCGAACTCGGCGGCGCAGGTGTCGACCGTCTTGTAGACCGGGCGGACGCCGAGGGCGTGGCGGACCTCGCGGACGACGTCCTCGCGCAGGCCGCGGATCTCGGCGATCTGGGCGTCGGAGAAGCCGTGGCGCTTGGCCTCGGCGAGCAGCTCGGGGTGGAGCTTGTCGGCGGCGGTCAGCTCGTCCGCGATCTCCTTGATGAGGAAGAGCTGGTCGACGAACCAGGGGTCGATCTTCGTGAACTCGAAGACCTCCTCCTGGGTGGCGCCGGCGCGGATGGCCTGCATGACGGTGTTGATGCGGCCGTCGGTCGGGCGGACCGCGGTGCGCAGCAGCTCGTCCTTGTCGCCCGGGTCGCCGACGAAGGTGAACTGCGAGCCCTTCTTCTCCAGGGAGCGCAGGGCCTTCTGCAGCGCCTCGGTGAAGTTGCGGCCGATGGCCATGGCCTCGCCGACCGACTTCATGGTGGTGGTGAGGGTGGCGTCGGCCAGCGGGAACTTCTCGAAGGCGAAGCGCGGGGCCTTGACGACGACGTAGTCGAGCGACGGCTCGAAGGAGGCCGGCGTCTTCTCGGTGATGTCGTTGGGGACCTCGTCGAGCGTGTAGCCGATGGCCAGCTTGGCGGCGATCTTGGCGATCGGGAAGCCGGTGGCCTTCGAGGCGAGCGCCGAGGAGCGCGAGACGCGCGGGTTCATCTCGATGACGATGACGCGGCCGTCGGCCGGGTCGATCGCGAACTGGATGTTGCAACCGCCGGTGTCGACGCCGACCTCGCGGATGATCGCGATGCCGATGTCGCGCAGCCGCTGGTACTCGCGGTCGGTCAGCGTCATCGCCGGGGCGACGGTGATGGAGTCGCCGGTGTGGACGCCCATCGGGTCGAAGTTCTCGATGGAGCAGACGACGACCACGTTGTCCTTGGTGTCGCGCATCAGCTCCAGCTCGTACTCCTTCCAGCCGAGGATGGACTCCTCCAGGAGCACCTCGGTGGTCGGGGAGAGCGTGAGGCCCTGGCCGGCGATGCGGCGCAGCTCGTCCTCGTCGTGGGCGAAGCCGGAGCCGGCGCCGCCCATGGTGAAGGAGGGGCGCACGACGACGGGGTAGCCGCCGAGGGTGTCGACGCCCTTGATGACGTCGTCCATCGTGTGGCAGATGACCGAGCGGGCGGACTCGCCGTAGCCGATCTTGGCCTTGACGGCTTCGACGACGCCCTTGAAGAGGTCGCGGTCCTCGCCCTTGTTGATGGCCTCGACGTTGGCGCCGATGAGCTCGACGCCGTACTTCTCCAGCACACCCTGCTCGTGCATGGAGATCGCGGTGTTGAGCGCGGTCTGGCCGCCGAGGGTGGGGAGGAGCGCGTCGGGGCGCTCCTTCGCGATGATCTTCTCGACGAACTCGGGGGTGATCGGCTCGACGTACGTGGCGTCGGCGATCTCCGGGTCGGTCATGATCGTCGCGGGGTTGGAGTTGACCAGGATGACCCGCAGGCCCTCGGCCTTGAGGATGCGGCAGGCCTGGGTGCCGGAGTAGTCGAACTCGGCGGCCTGTCCGATGACGATCGGGCCGGAGCCGATGACCAGGACGGACTGGATATCGGTGCGCTTAGGCACGCTCGGCCTCCATCAGGGCGGTTTCCATCAAAGACGTGAAGCGGTCGAAGAGGTACGCGGCGTCGTGCGGGCCGGCGGCCGCCTCGGGGTGGTACTGGACGGAGAAGGCCGGCTGGTCGAGCAGCTGGAGGCCTTCGACGACCTGGTCGTTCAGGCAGACGTGGGAGACCTCGGCGCGGCCGTAGGCGGTCTCCGAGACCTTGTCGAGCGGCGCGTCGACGGCGAAGCCGTGGTTGTGCGCGGTGACCTCGACCTTGCCGGTGGTGCGGTCCTGCACCGGCTGGTTGATGCCGCGGTGGCCGTACTTCAGCTTGTAGGTGCCGAAGCCGAGCGCGCGGCCCAGGATCTGGTTGCCGAAGCAGATGCCGAAGAGCGGGGTCTTGCGCTCCAGCACGCCCTGCATGACGGCGACGGGGCCGTCGGCGGTGGCCGGGTCGCCCGGGCCGTTGGAGAAGAACACGCCGTCCGGGTTGACCGCGTACACGTCCTCGACGGTGGCGGTGGCGGGCAGCACGTGCACCTCGATGCCGCGCTCGGCCATCCGGTGCGGGGTCATGCCCTTGATGCCGAGGTCGACGGCGGCCACGGTGAACTTCTTCTCACCGATGGCGGGGACGACGTACGCCTCCTTGGTGGCGACCTCGGCGGCGAGGTTCGCGCCCTTCATCTGCGGCTGGGACCGGACCTTGGCCAGCAGGGCCTCGTCGCGGATGCCCGTCCAGGCGTCGCCGGAGAAGATGCCGACGCGCATGGCGCCGCGCTCGCGCAGGTGGCGGGTCAGGGCGCGGGTGTCGATGCCGGAGATCCCGACGACGCCCTGCTTGACGAGTTCCTCGTCCAGCGAGTGCTGCGAGCGCCAGTTGGAGGGGACGCGGGCGGGGTCGCGGACGACGTAGCCGGCCACCCAGATGCGGGAGGACTCGGGGTCCTCGTCGTTGACGCCGGTGTTGCCCACGTGCGGGGCGGTCATCACGACGACCTGCCGGTGGTACGACGGGTCGGTGAGGGTCTCCTGGTATCCGGTCATGCCGGTGGAGAACACGGCCTCGCCGAAGGTCTCCCCCACAGCGCCGTAGGCACGGCCGCGGAAGATGCGACCGTCCTCCAGGACGAGTACGGCGGGAGCTTTGGCTGCTCCCCTGGTGGAGGTCGTCATCGTTCGGCGCCTTCCGTCGTGATGGATGAGTTCATGAGGTTGATCGCTTCGACCCAGGCGGCGTGTTCGGCCGCGCGGTCGGAGCGGAATCCGGAGTCGATCAGCTTGTCGCCGTGCGCCCAGGTGACGATGAGCAGACCGCCCTCGGTGAGTACCTTGCCCGCGATTCCCTTGTCGAGGCGGGCGCCGCGCAGCTGCGCGGCCGGTACGAAGAAGTCGCCCGCCCCCGGGCGGACCACGTCGAGGCCCGCGTCGGTGAGCGTGAGCTCGACCCGGCTGCGCAGGCCCAGACCGTGGGCGACGATCCGGTCGAGCCACTGCCCGGCGGTGGTGGACCCGTGGTAGCGGCCGGTCAGGGCCAGCCGGTGCTCGGGAAGACCGTCGGGGGCGGCGGGCAGCTCCGGCAGATCGTTCTGCAGAGCGCCGCGCCATTTCCAGCCCTGCCGCATCAGCCAGTACACGAACGCGACGAACACGACCAGGCCGATCACCCACGCGATGCGGGCGCCGAGGTTGGTCACCTCCGCCGACTGTCGTTCGGCGGCCTCGGCGGCCAGTTGGATTACTGCAGGTGTCACGCCAGTTTCCCGTCCACGACCGTTGCCCGGCCCCGCAGGAAGGTGTGAGTGACGCGCCCCGGCAGCTCACGGCCCTCGTAAGGCGTGTTGCGGCTGCGGGAGGCGAAGTGTGCGGGGTCCACGACACCACGGTACGAGGTATCGACCAAGGTCAGGTTCGCGGGTTCACCTGCCGAGACGGGACGGCCGTGGTTCTCCAGACCGCCGATGCGCGCCGGGGCGAAGGACATCCGCTCGGCGACGCCCGCCCAGTCGAGCAGTCCGGTCTCCACCATCGTCTGCTGGACGACGCAGAGCGCGGTCTCCAGGCCGACCATGCCCATGGCGGCGGCGGCCCACTCGCAGTCCTTGTCCTCGTGCGGGTGCGGGGCGTGGTCGGTGGCGACGATGTCGATCGTGCCGTCGGCGAGCGCCTCGCGCAGGGCCAGCACGTCGCGCTCGGTGCGCAGCGGCGGGTTGACCTTGTAGACCGCGTTGTACGAGCGCACGAGCTCCTCGGTGAGGAGGAGGTGGTGCGGGGTGACCTCGGCGGTGACGTCGATGCCGCGGGACTTGGCCCAGCGGACGATCTCGACGGAGCCGGCGGTGGAGAGGTGGCAGATGTGGACGCGGGAGCCGACGTGCTCGGCGAGGAGGACGTCGCGGGCGATGATCGACTCCTCGGCGACGGCCGGCCAGCCGCCCAGACCGAGCTCGGCGGAGACGATGCCCTCGTTCATCTGGGCGCCCTCGGTGAGGCGGGGCTCCTGGGCGTGCTGGGCGACGACGCCGCCGAAGGCCTTCACGTACTCCAGGGCGCGGCGCATGATCACGGCGTCGTCCACGCACTTGCCGTCGTCGGAGAAGACGGTGACGCGGGCGGCGGAGTCGTGCATGGCGCCCAGCTCGGAGAGCTGCTTGCCCTCCAGGCCGACGGTGACGGCGCCGATGGGCTGCACGTCGCAGTAGCCGGACTCCTTGCCCAGGCGCCAGACCTGCTCGACGACGCCGGCGGTGTCGGCGACCGGGAAGGTGTTCGCCATGGCGAACACGGCGGTGTAGCCGCCGGAGGCTGCGGCGCGGGTGCCGGTGAGGACGGTCTCGGAGTCCTCGCGGCCGGGCTCGCGCAGGTGGGTGTGCAGGTCGACGAGGCCGGGGAGGAGGACCTGGCCCTCGGCCTCGATGACGGTCGCGCCCTCGGCGGAGAGGTTCTGGCCGACCTCGGCGATGGTCTCGCCGTCGATCAGGACGTCCTGTGCCTCGCCGCCGAGTACCTTCGCGCCACGGATAAGGATCTTGCTCATGGTTACTTGCTCTCCTCGGCATCAGAGGGACGGCGCGGAGCGCCTCCATCAAGGGTGGTGGTGGGCGACGGGCGGGAGGCGGGGGTGGTGGTGACGGCGGGCTCGGAGCCTCCGAGCAGCAGGTACAGGACGGCCATCCGGGTGGAGACGCCGTTGGCGACCTGCTCGACGGCCGTGCAGCGGTCGGAGTCGGCGACCTCGGCGGTGATCTCCATGCCGCGGTTCATCGGGCCGGGGTGCATCACGATGGCGTGCTCGGGCATCTTCGCCATGCGGTCGCCGTCGAGCCCGTACCGGCGGGAGTACTCGCGCTCGGTCGGGAAGAAGGCGGCGTTCATGCGTTCGCGCTGCACACGCAGCATCATCACCGCGTCGGACTTCGGCAGCACCTCGTCGAGGCTGTACGAGACCTCGCACGGCCAGGTCTCGACGCCGATCGGGACGAGCGTGGGCGGGGCCACCAGGGTGACCTCGGCGCCGAGGGTGTGCAGCAGGTGGACGTTGGAGCGGGCCACGCGGCTGTGCAGGACGTCGCCGACGATGGTGATCCGGCGGCCGTTCAGGTCCTTGCCGAGGCCGGCGTCGCGGCCGACCAGGCGGCGGCGCATGGTGAAGGCGTCCAGCAGGGCCTGGGTGGGGTGCTCGTGGGTGCCGTCGCCGGCGTTGACCACGGCGGAGTCGATCCAGCCGGAGGTCGCGAGCCGGTAGGGCGCGCCGGAGGCGTGGTGGCGGATGACGACCGCGTCGGCGCCCATGGCCTCCAGGGTCAGCGCGGTGTCCTTCAGGGATTCGCCCTTGGAAACGGAGGAACCCTTGGCGGAGAAGTTGATGACGTCGGCGGAGAGCCGCTTGGCGGCCGCCTCGAAGGAGATCCGGGTGCGGGTCGAGTCCTCGAAGAAGAGGTTGACGACCGTGAGGCCGCGCAGGGTGGGCAGCTTCTTGATCGGCCGGTCCGCGACGCGGGCCATCTCCTCGGCGGTGTCGAGGATCAGGACGGCGTCGTCGCGCGTGAGATCGGCGGCCGAGATGAGGTGGCGCTTCATCTGGATGGCTCCGTAGGTCGGGAGGGCAGGCAGGCGGACTGACGGGCAGTGGTGCGGGCGGGCAGGGCAGGCTTCGGCGCGGACCCCCTGTGGGGGCCCGTCACCGCGTAAGGGCTACAGCCCTGCTGCCTGGGCGGTCCGCTGGCCGAGCAGTACGGCGTCACGGCCGTCCTCCTCCTGGAGCTGGACCTTGACGGTCTCCCGCAGCGACGTGGGGAGGTTCTTGCCGACGTAGTCGGCGCGGATCGGCAGTTCGCGGTGGCCGCGGTCGACGAGGACGGCGAGCTGCACGGCGCGCGGGCGGCCGAGGTCGCCGAGGGCGTCGAGCGCCGCACGGATCGTGCGGCCGGAGAAGAGCACGTCGTCGACGAGGACGACGAGGCGGCCGTCGAGGTCGTCGCCGGGGATCTCGGTGCGGCCGATCGCGCGGGCGGGCTTCATCCGCAGGTCGTCGCGGTACATGGTGATGTCGAGGGAGCCGACCGGGATCTTGGTGCCGGTGATCTCTTCGAGCTTGGCGGCCAGCCGGCGGGCGAGGTACACACCGCGGGTGGGAATGCCGAGGAGCACCACGTCGTCGGCGCCCTTGGCGCGTTCGACGATCTCGTGGGCGATGCGGGTCAGGACCCGCGCGATGTCCTGCGCTTCGAGTACCGGGCGCATGGAATCGGGCTGCTGCTGGGTGTCCATGAAAAGGACCTCCTTCTCCGCCTCACGGGACGGACCTTAAAGGACGTCTGATGTACGCGTCCCACGGTACCAGGGTGCGGCCTGTCGTCGGGCACCGGCCTGGGACGGAGGGGCTTCCACGGGGCTGCTGGGGCCCCGCGTGAGGGGGCGACGAAGACCATTCGGCTTGACGCATCCAAGTAACGCTGCGTAACCTCACAGTGAGTTACCAGCCGCGCGGCGGAGCCGCACGTGGTCAATGTCGTCACAGCGTCCATGTCGTCACAGCGTCACAGCGTCCGGGAGCGTTATGTCCAGCGAATACGCCAAACAGCTCGGGGCCAAGCTCCGCGCCATCCGCACCCAGCAGGGCCTTTCCCTCCACGGTGTCGAGGAGAAGTCCCAGGGCCGGTGGAAGGCCGTGGTGGTCGGGTCCTACGAGCGCGGGGACCGCGCCGTGACCGTCCAGCGTCTTGCCGAGCTGGCCGACTTCTACGGTGTTCCGGTGCAGGAACTGCTGCCGGGCACGACCCCCGGCGGAGCGGCCGAGCCGCCGCCGAAGCTGCGTCTCGACCTGGAGCGCCTGGCGGGCGTTCCCGCCGAGAAGGCCGGCCCGCTGCAGCGTTACGCGGCGACGATCCAGAGCCAGCGCGGCGACTACAACGGCAAGGTGCTGTCGATCCGCCAGGACGACCTGCGCACCCTGGCCGTCATCTACGACCAGTCCCCCTCGGTCCTGACCGAACAGCTGATCAGCTGGGGCGTGCTGGACGCGGACGCGCGCCGCGCGGTGGCGCACGAGGACATCTAGTCCCCGGTTCCAGGACCAGCAGAAACGTTACCGGTGGGGGGGGGGGGGGGGGGGGGGGGGGGGGGGGGGGCGCCGGGGGGGGGGGGGGGGCCCCCCCCCCCCCCCCGCCTCCTGGGGGACCTGAGCCGCGGTGGCTCAGGCGGAGGTGAGGTCCTTCGCCGCCTTGTTGCGGAGGAAGAGGGCGGTGGTGAGGGTCCCGAGGACCACGATCGCGGTGTTCACGATCACCGCCGTCGTGATACCCGCATGGATGTCCG
>NZ_JBVHWW010000020.1:0-30524 GCF_055563995.1 Streptomyces sp. NPDC029164
TTTCAGCGCCGATGGTACTGCAGGGGGGACCCTGTGGGAGAGTAGGACGCCGCCGAACAATCATTGTGGGAAAGCCCCGCACCAAGCCTTCGGGCCCGGTGCGGGGCTTTTCTGCGTTTACCGGCAGTGTTATCCGGATGAAGTCTGCACGGTCCGCTGGTTAGGATCGGCGACTATGAGTGATATCCAGCATGTGATACGTCCGGTGCGCGAGGACGAATGGGAGAAGGTCAGGGATCTGCGGCTCGACTCGCTCCGGGATCCCGCGGCCCCCATCGCCTTCCTCGACACCGCCGAGCTTGCCGAGGCCAGGTCGGACGTTTTTTGGCAGGAGCGCACCGCCGGCGCCGCTTCCGGGCGGGCCGTGCGGCAGTTCGTGGCCGTGGCGCCCGACGGGGAGTGGAACGGCTCCGTGGCCGTACTGGTCGAGGAACTCGGCACCACCGACTTCCTCGACCGTGAGATCGAGACGACCCAGGGACACGTCGTGGGCGTGTTCGTCCGCGAGGGCGTGCGGGGTACCGGGGTGGCCGAGCAGCTGTTCCGCGCGGGCCTGGAGTGGGCCTGGTCGCTGGAGGGGCCCGCGCTGGAACGCGTACGGCTCTACGTGCACGAGCGGAACGAGCGGGCGCAGGCCTTCTACCGGCGCATCGGGTTCCAGGACAGTGGTGTGCGGGTGCCGTTGGAGAGCGACCCGTCCGCCATGGAGATGGAGTTCGTGATCCCGAGGCCCTGAGCCGGGTCTCAGGGCAGGTGCGCGTCGGGCCAGCGGGAGCGGGCCTGTTCGCGGCTGCGGCACAGGGCCAGGAGGGGAAGGGCCTCCTGGGCCAGGAGCTCCGGGAGCTGGGGGATCGGGGCCACGGCGGCCACGTCGTCCAGGACCAGGGACAGTGGTGGGTCGAGCCGACCGTGGGATGACCGTGCGGCCATGCGGCGGCCGTGCTCGACCACGTGCGAGGCGAGTGCGGTCAGCAGGGGCATCGCACCCGGGTGGGTGCGGGGATCCTCCAGAGGCTCACCCACCATGTAGAGGGTGCCCCCTTCGGTCACGAACGATGCCAAGGTGAGTGCATCTGTTCGGTTCGGATTGCAGGCCTCGCGGATGTGGATCGAGGTCAGGCAGGAGAGGGCCCGGGCCGTCAGGTTCTGGGCCAGTTCCCGGCGTTCGGGGTGGGCGGTGAGGGCGCTCTCCAGCTCGCCGGCCGCGCCGGGGGCGGCCTGGGGGTGGGTGCGCAGGATGCGGACCGGGTCCTGGGCGCTGTTGCCCTGGGCCCAGCGGTGGAGCTGCTTGAACGGGCGGCCGTCGAGGGCGACGGCCTGGAGCCAGCTGCGCAGGAGCGTTTCCGCGGTGTCGGCGACCGCCGCGTCCATGCGGGCCTGCGGGCGTACGGGGGCCAGTAGGGCGATCGCGCGGGCGGCGGCGGTGTCGCGGTCGGCGCAGCCGTCGGCCGGGTTCCAGTGCATGCGGGCCGGGGTGTCGCACAGGTGTGAGGGGTCGTAGAGGAGGACCGGGCCGAGTTTGGCGCGGGCGTCCTTGGTCTCGGCCCAGAGAGCGGGGGAGGAGGTCACGACGAGGACTGCGCCGGTGGCTTCGCCGATGCGGTGAGTGGCGGCGCGGAGGCGGTCGCCGGGGGCGGCGTAGGTGAGGCCGTTGGGGGGTGCGGGGGCTGCCGCCGGCTGGGGGGCGTAGCCGAAGCCGTAGCGGTAGGCCTCGTCGGACGGTGCGGGTGGGTTGCTGGGGGCGCTGCCCCCAGACCCCCGCGCCTCAAACGCCGGCGAGGCTGGAACGGGGGCGCTGCCCCCAGACCCCCGCGCCTCAAACGCCGGCGAGGCTGGAACGGGGGCAGTGCCCGCGGGCGCGTGTGCCTCGAGCGTCGGCGGGGCTGGAAGGGGGGCGGTGCCCGCGGGCGCGTGTGCCTCGGACGTCGGCGGCGCGGTCTGTTTGGTCAGGGCGCGGCGGGACTTGGTGCGGGCGATCACGCCGATGGCGAAGACGGTGAGCACGAACATCACCAGGAGCTGGCTGACGAACAGGCCCCAGAACAGGCCCCAGCCCGAGAGGGCCCCCGGGTCGGTGTCCGGCCAGGCGGCGGGGATGTCGTGCGGTTCCGCTATCAGGGCGCGCACGGCTTCCGGGGTCCGGGTGAAGGTGACCGTGTCGGGCCAGGTGCCCTTGGCGAAGACGGCGGCCAGGCCGGTGGCCGACCAGACGAGGACGGCCAGGCCGAGGAGGAAGGCCAGGAGGCCGACCAGCAGGCCGTCCGGGATGCCGCCGCCGCGCGCGGAGGACTCCGTACGTCGTGCGTCGTGCATGGTCAGGCCACCGTGGTCGCGGAACCCGGGCCGCCGTTGCCGCGGCTGCGTTCGATGGACAGGGCGCGTTCCTCCGCTTCGAGTTCGGCGGCCAGCATGTCTTCGGACAAGCGGATGGGTGTGGAGGATTCGGTCATGGCGCGGTCCGTGAAGACGAGGGGGCGTTCGGCTTCGGTGATCAGGTGTTTGACCACCTGGACGTTGCCGTTGACGTCCCAGACGGCGATGCCGGGGGTGAGCGTGGGGATGATTTCCACGGCCCAGCGGGGGAGGCCGAGGACGCGGCCGGTGGCGCGTGCCTCGTCCGCCTTCTGGGCGTAAATGGTTCTGGTCGAGGCCATCTTGAGGATGGCCGCGGCCTCGCGGGCGGCCGCGCCGTCGACGACGTCGGAGAGGTGGTGGACGACGGCGACGAAGGACAGGCCGAGGCGGCGGCCGAACTTCAGCAGGCGCTGGAACAGCTGGGCCACGAAGGGGCTGTTGATGATGTGCCAGGCCTCTTCGACCAGGAAGATCCGCTTTTTCCGGTCCGGGCGGATCCAGGTGTGTTCCAGCCACACTCCGACGATCGCCATGAGGATGGGCATGGCGATGGAGTTGCGGTCGATGTGGGACAGGTCGAAGACGATGAGGGGCGCGTCGAGGTCGATGCCGACGGTGGTGGGGCCGTCGAACATGCCGCGCAGGTCGCCGTCGACGAGGCGGTCGATGACGAGCGCGACGTCGAGGCCCCAGGCCCGGACATCGTCTATGTCGACGTTCATCGCGAGGGCGGATTCGGCCTCGGGGTGGCGCAGTTGCTCGACGATGTCGGTGAGGACGGGCTGGCGGTCGCGGATGGTGTCGACGGCGTAGGCGTGCGCGACCTTGAGGGCGAAGCCGGCGCGCTCGTCGAGGCCGTGGCCCATGGCCACCTCGATGATGGTCCGGAGCAGCGCGAGCTGCCCGGTCGTCGTGATGGCCGGGTCGAGGGGGTTGAGGCGGATGCCGTCGTCGTTGGCGGCGATCGGATCCAGGCGGATGGGGGTTATTCCCAGCTGCTGGGCGATCAGGTTCCACTCGCCGACGCCGTCCTCGCCCTGGGCATCGAGGACGACGACCTGGCGGTCCTTGAAGCGGAGCTGGCGCAGGACGTACGTCTTCTCCAGGGCGGACTTGCCGTTGCCGGATTCGCCGAGGACCAGCCAGTGGGGGGCCGGGAGCTGCTGTCCGTAGAGCTGAAAGGGGTCGTAGATGTAGCCCTTGCCGCTGTAGACCTCGCGGCCGATGATGACGCCGGAGTCGCCGAGTCCGGGGGCGGCGGTGGGCAGGTAGACGGCTTGCGCCTGCCCGGTGGAGGTGCGTACGGGCAGGCGCGTGGTCTCGACTTTGCCGAAGAGGAAGCTGGTGAAGGCGTCCGTCAGGGCGGACATGGGATCTCGCATGGGCGGCACTTCCCTCCAGCTAGCGTCGGATGCCGGTGGCGAACGGCAGGGTGTTGACGAAGGCGCGGTGGTGCTCGCGGTCGCACCACTCCAGCTTCAGGTAGGACTTGCCGGCGGAGGCGCGGATCGTCCGCTTGTCGCGGGCGAGGGCTTCGGGCGAACGCGAGGACACCGTGATGTACCCGACGAGGTTGACTCCGGCCGCACCGCTGGCGAGATCTTCACCTCTTTGGTCGAGCCGGCCGTGGGCGGCGATGTCGCGGGGGTCGACGGTGCGGTTCATCTTGGCGGCGCGGGAGGCGTCGGCCTCGTCGTTGGTCTTCTCGGTGAGCATCCGCTCGATGGCGACCTCGGTGGGCTCCAGGTCCATGGTGACGGCGACGGTGCGGATGACGTCGGGGGTGTGGACGAGGAGGGGGGCGAGGAAGTTGACGCCGACGGGCGTCATCGGCCACTCCTTGACCCAGGCGGTGGCGTGGCACCAGGGCGCGCGGGTGGAGGACTCGCGGGTCTTGGCCTGGAGGAAGGTGGGCTCGACGGCGTCGAGTTCGGCCGGCCAGGCGTTGCGCTTGGTCATGGCCTGGATGTGGTCGATGGGGTGGTCCGGGTCGTACATGGAGTGCACGAGGGAGGACAGGCGGCCCTGGCCGAGCGGCTGGCGTACGCGGATGTCGGCTTCGGCGAGGCGGGCGCAGATGTCGGTGAGCTCGCGGGCCATGACGATGGCGAGGCCGGCGTCGCGGTCGAGCTTGCGGCCCTTGCGGGGGGTGGCGGCGCGGGCGATGGTGTGGGCCTCGGCGGCGAGTTCGCGCGTGTAGTGCATGCAGGCGACGAGGTACGCGCGGTGCTGCTCGGAGGAGGTCGACACCATCGACTGGAGCTGTTCGTAGGACTCGCGCAGCCAGCCGGGGGCCTGGGTGTCGCCGCGCTGGGCCACGTCCTTGGCGTGCGCGTCGGGGTCGGCGGGCAGGGTGCGGGCGAGCATCTGGAGGCGGGTGACGAAGCCGTCGCCGTTGGCCACGTGCTTGAGGAGGGTGCCGAAGCGGTCGACGAGGGCCTCCTGGTCCTCGCTGTCGCGCAGGCCGACGCCGGGGCCCTCGATCTCGATGGCGGCGGTGACGGTGCGCCGGTCCGCGTGGAGGAGTACGGCGATCTCGTCGGGGCCGAAGGGGGCGGCGAGCCAGTTGATCCGGCCGATGCCGGGGGGCGGGCCGACCTCGACCTCGCGGCCGTCGGCGGCGCGGGTGCCGGCCTCGATGGCGGAGGAGCGGTAGGTGGTGCCGCGGCGGAGGGTGCGCTTGTAGCTGCGGCTGATCTCGAACCAGCGGTAGAAGGTGCGGCCCTTGTACGGGACGTACACGGCGGCGAGCGCGATCATGGGGAAGCCGGCGAGGCTGACGATGCGCAGGGTGAGGTCGGGGACGAGCAGTCCGCTCATCATGCCGAAGAACGCCCCGGCGATGATCAGGGCGATCTCACCGGTCTCGCGGTTCTTGCCGACGATCGCGTTCGGCCGGGCCCGGCCGATGAGATACGTGCGGCGGGGTGCGACCGGGTGCATCTGGTGGGACTGGGTCGTCAACGCCCGTCACCTCCTGTGTTCCTCGTACTCGAACTCGTGCGGGGTGCGGGTGCGGCGGAGGGGACAGATCCGCCGCCTCCGCCGCCGGAGGTGGGGCGGCTGCTGTGGGCGGCCACGCCTCCGGAGAGGGGGTTGGCGGGGCGGGGGGCGTTGTTGCCGCCTCCGCCGTCGCCTCCGCGGTGGGCGCCGCGGCTGCTGTGGGTCTTGATGCCCTGCGAGACGAGGGAGGCCGGGGAGCTGATGACGGCGGCGGCCTGGGCGCCGTCGGTGGCCTTGCTGCGGTTGGAGCGGGCGGAGGCGATCTCGTCGCCGAAGCCGGGCACGAAGCGGTAGATCATCGCGGAGGCGAAGATCGCCAGGAGGATGATGGCGAGTCCGGTGACGACGGCGGAGAAGGCGTTCGGGCCCTTTTCGCCGGTCAGGGCTCCGGCGAGGCCGAGGACGATGACGATGACCGGCTTCACGAGGATGACGGCGATCATGATGCCGGCCCAGCGGCGGACATGGCCCCAGAGGTTGCGGTCGACGAGGCCGGAGTAGACGACGACGCCGAGGAGGGCGCCGACGTAGAGGAGGGCGGCCCGGATGAAGAGCTCCAGGTAGAGCACGCCGGCGGCGAGGACGGTGACGAGCGCGACGACGATCAGCATGATCGGGCCGCCGCCGATGTCGTCGCCCTTCTTGAGGGCCTCGGAGAAGGAGCCGAAGAAGACGTCGGTCTGGCCGCCGGTGGCGGAGGCGATGACGGCGGTGACGCCGTCGGTGGCGGAGACGACGGTGTAGAGGATCAGGGGGGTGAAGGCGGAGGCGAGGACGGTGAGCCAGAGGAAGCCGATGGCTTCGGACATGGCGGTGGTGAGGGGGACGCCGCGGACGGCTCGCTTGGCGACGGCGAAGAGCCAGAGGACGAGGGTGAGGATGGTGGAGGCGGCGAAGACGACGGAGTACTGCTTGAGGAAGGCGGGGTTGGTGAAGTCGACTTCGGCCGAGCCGTTGACCGCTTCGCTGAGCTTGGTGACGATCCAGGCGGCGGCGTCGGCGCAGCCTCGGGCGAGGGAGGCGAGGGGGTTGAGGGCGTCGGCCGGGTCGCTGGGCGCCAGGCCTGTGCGGGGGGCTCCGCCGCCGCCTTCGCCGCGCTCGCAGTACTCCTTGGCGGGGCCGCGGATCAGGTCGCAGGGGTTGTTCGTCGCCTGCGGGGTCGGGGTGGCACTGGGGGCCGGTGTCGGTGCTGCCACCGCGCGGCCGGCGAAGAGCACGAGAGCGGTCTGCACGGCCGCCACGACGGCCGTGAGGGACAAGCCGCGACGGCCGTGACGGTCAGCGTGCATAGGTCAGTCCCCCGAACTGTGACACCGCGGCGGCCATTTCCTCCGCCGAGGCAGCTGACTGGTCCCGGCCCACCGGAGCCGGGCCGTCCTTCTGCGTGAAGTTGGAGACCAGCCAGTCGCCGTTGAGCCACCTCAGCTCGAAGGTGTTCGTGTACCAGCCTTCCGAGACCGGGTTCTTCGAGCCCTCGCCGGCGATGCCGAACAGCGCCGAGTACCAGACGGAGACACTCGCGGTGTCGGCGCTGTACTTCTCCACCTTCGTACCCACCGGGTTCGTGCGGGAGATGAACGTCATCCCCTTGGGGGCCTTGCCTCCGGCCTCGAGGCCGATACGGGCCAGGAACTCCGGGTCTCCGTAGACCTTGTCGAGGTCGCTCTGGCGCGCCGCAGCCACGTCGGGCAGGTAGACGGCCTGGACGATCGCCCGCCTGCGGGTCGTGTCGAACATGCCGTCGGAGCCGAGGGCGACCGCGTAGTTGGCGGCGGCTGATTGGGCGCCCTGTTCGTCGTGGGCGAAGCCTCTGGGGATGCCCGAGGTCTTGCCGGTGACCGGGGTCGTGCCCGTGGCCGCGGTGGAGGAGGCGGCCGGGTTGTTGTCCGCGGGCTTGTCCTCGGGGGTGTCCGGGGACTGGTTCGCGAACGCGATGGCGGCGATCAGGAGGACCACGACGCCGACCACCGTGACGAGGCTGCGGGCGGTGCGGGGGGTGCGGCGGGTGGGGCCGTACGGGTCGGCGGGGGAGTCCGGGAGGCGGGTGCGGGTCTGGCCCGTGCCGCCGACCTCGCCGTGGCCGCCGCCGTACTGGTCGTCGTTGCTCATTCCGTGTCGGCCCCCTCCGCGTCGTACGACGGTAGCGCTGGTTCCCGCGTAGGCGCGGTGTGGTGATTCCTCATCAGGTACGGCCCGCGGTGTGGCCCGGCTAGACGGCCATTCCGTAGACGATGGTGAAGAGGGTGCCCAGGGAGCCGATGATGAAGACGCCCGTGAGGCCGGCCACGATCAGGCCCTTGCCCTGTTCCGCGCTGAACGTGTCGCGCAGGGCGGTCGCGCCGATGCGCTGTTTGGCGGCCCCCCAGATGGCGATGCCCAGGCACAGGAGGATCGCCACGGCCATGACCACTTCGATCATGACCTTCGCTTCGTTGCCGAGACTGCCGAACGGCCCCCAGTTCGGGGCGATTCCGCCGATGATGGTGGTGATGTCGCCCTTTTCGGCTGCCAGGATCATGTAACTCACCGCCCCTGTATGGGTAGTTCCGGAAGCCCACTGCCCGACGGCAGGGGTTACGCACTATCTTCGCTGATGAAACCGCCGCCGTCGTCGACTTGACGGCTCTCTTTACCCGATCTCGCGGACCGCGTCCGGCCTCCGCGCTCTGACCTGGGCAGGGGCGGTGTGTATGCGCAAGAACATGCGGTCACTCTGTGTATCACGAGGGGTGACGCCGGGCAATGATTGTCGTCTCGGCGTACGGGTGGGGCGAGGGGCGGCCGTTCGGCGCGGTCGGGTCGCGTGTCGTTGGGCTGACCCGCTGACATTTGTCCGATCTTTCGTCCGTCCGTCGTCGTTCCACGACGGACGGCCGGAGGGCTACCACTGGTGGAACCTGCTGCCCGGGGGCGTACGGGTCGACCTGACGCGGGAGCAGTTCCGGCGCCGCCGGACGGTGCGGCTCAGAGATCGGGGCTCCGCCCCGGGCCCCGCGCCTTGAGCGTCGGCGGGGCTGGGATGGGTCGGGCTGGGGCGTTGGTCAGGTCCAGTGGGTGGGGCGGGTGAGGGTGGGGGGGAATTGGGTGGTGGGGTCGCCTTGGGCGGCATTGAGTTGCGGTTGGGTGAGGAAGACGGCGTGGCGGAGGTCCGCGCCGCGGAGGTTGGCGTCGCGGAGGTCGGCGCCGATCAGGTCGGCCGTGCGGAGGTCGGCGCGGCGGAGGTCGGCGGCGATCAGGTAGGCGCCGCGGAGGTTCGCGCCGCGCAGGTCGGCTCCGGCGAGGCGGGCTCCCATCAGGTCGGCGCCGCGGTGGTTTTTCTTGCGGCCCGGCACCTTGGCCCGTACGAGCTCGCTGGTTTCGAGCAGGAGGGTGTTGATCTCCTGGCGGAGCGGGGTGATGTCCAGGGCCGTGAGGGCTTCGGCGTCGGCGCGCGTCCACTGTTCGGTCTGCGCGAGCAGGCGGCGCAGTTCCGGGTGGAGCGGGGTCGCGTCCGGGAGGGTCAGGGCCTCGGCGACGTAGAAGAGCAGCTCGTGCAGGTGCCGCATCACCGGGAAGACCTCGAACATCTCCCCCCGGGTCTCCGGGTGGGCGCGCCAGTCGCGGCCGCCGAAGGTGACCTGGGAGACCTGCTGGCCCGCCCCGAAGCAGTCGAAGACCGTGCAGCCCTGGAAGCCGGTGTCGCGCAGCCGCGTGTGGATCCCGCAGCGGAAGTCCTGCCGGAGGTTCTTGCAGGGGGTGCCGGCGGGCTTGTTCACGGCGAAGTCGTGGGACTTGGCGAAGGGCAGGGCCACGCAGCACAGTGCGAAGCAGTTCGCGCAGTCGGCTTCCAGGAGGGGAAGCGGGAGGGGCAGCGGGAGGGGGAGGTCGTTCGGCACCTGTCCATTGTCACCGGGCGGGGGCGGTGAGGCGCATCTGGTGGGCGGTCCAGCGGGCGCCGTCGACCTCCTCCACGTTCTTGAGGATTCGCTCGGTGCGGAAGCCGAGGTTTTCGTAGATGCGGATCGCCGCCGTGTTGTGGGCCCAGACGCCGAGGCTGAGCTCCGGCAGGCCCAGCTCGCCGAAGCAGAGGTCGACGACCTGGGAGACGAGGGCCCGGCCGAGGCCCAGGGCGCGCTGTTCGGGGGCGATCAGTACGCGGCCGAGGCGGGTGCCGGCGACGGAGACGTGCCCGATGCGGTGGTTGCCGGGGGACACGGCGGTCCACGTGTGCCGGCCGGGCTCGGCGGCGTAGGCGGCGAGCTGGGCGTCGTCCAGGGGCCAGGTGAAGGAGGGGCCCGCCCAGGTCATCAGCTCGGCGGGGGTCCTCACCCACGTGCGCAGGAGGGGGCCGTCCTCGGCGGGGCGGTAGGGGGTGAGGGAGAGCGGGAGGGGGCGTGGGTGTGTGGTCATCCTTCAAGTCTGCTGGTGGCGGACGGGGTTGATCCGAGAGGGGGTGGGCGTGAGCATCGGCGTATGACCGAAGTGATCGCAGTCGCCGTTATTACTCTTCTCGCCGTGATCAGTCCCGGCGCCGATTTCGCCATGGTGGTCCGCAACAGCTATCTCTACGGGCGACCCACCGGGCTGTTCGCCGCCGGCGGGGTCGCGGCCGGAGTCCTGGTCCACGTCTCGTACACGATGCTCGGGGTCGGTCTGCTGATCGCCTCGTCCACCGCGCTGTTCACCGCGATCAAGCTGGCGGGTGCGGCCTATCTGGTGTGGATCGGGATACGGACCTTCCGGGCGCGGGCCGAGGTGTCCGTGGACCTGGAGTCGAAGCCGCGGCTGAGCCCGCTGGGGGCGATGCGGTCGGGGTTCCTGACCAATGTGCTCAATCCGAAGACGACGCTGTTCGTCGTCTCGACCTTCACCCAGGTGGTGAACCCGGACACGCCGGTGTGGCAGCAGGCGGGCTACGGGCTGTTCATGTCGGCGGCGCACCTGTGCTGGTTCGGGGCGGTGGCGCTGTTCTTCTCCGACTCGCGGCTGCGCGACCGGATGCTGAAGGCGCAGAAGACGCTGAACCGGGCCATCGGGTCGGTGCTGGTGGGGCTGGGGGTGGGGTTGGGGTTCGCCCGCTGATTGGCCGCTGTTTGGCCGCCGATGGCCCGCCGATGGCCCGCTGGCTGCCCGCTGGCTGCCCGCTGATGGACGTCGGCGAGCCCGCCGGCGTCCCCCCGGCGGCCGTTGTGGAGTCGGTTACCTGTCGGTAGCGTGCGGGTATGGGCGCTGCCGAGGGGTTCTTCGAACGACGTGATGCCGGGCGGTTCGCCGCCACCGAGTACACGCGCGGGCCGTGGGACCCGGGCTCGCAGCACGCCGGGCCGCCGGCCGCGCTGCTCGGGCGGGCCGTCGAGGAGCGGCCGGGTGCGCGCGCGGACATGCGGATCGCCCGGATCACGTACGAGATCCTGCGCCCGGTGCCGATCGGCGAGCTGGAGATCACCACGAGCGTGCTCCGGGCCGGGCGCAGCACCGAGGTGGTCGAGGCGGCCCTCGCCCCGGCGGGGGCCGCGCCGGTGATGCTGGCGCGGGCCCTGCGGATCCGGGTGGCCGAGGAGGCCGTGCCGGCCGTCGCGCCGGGGCCGCGGCTGCCGCCGCCGGGGGAGGTGGACGTGACGCCGTTCTTCCCGGTGCCGTGGGACACGGGCTACCACTCGGCCATGGAGACCCGGTTCACCGAGGGTGCCTTCGTCGAGCCGGGTCCCGGGACCTGCTGGATGCGGATGAAGGTGCCGCTGGTCGCCGGGGAGGAGACCAGGCCGCTGGACCGGGTGCTGATCGCCGCGGACTCGGGCAACGGCATCAGCGCGGTGATGGACTTCGGGCGCTACGTCTTCATCAACGGTGACCTGACCGTGCACCTGCACCGCCACCCGCTGGGGGAGTGGGCCTGCGTGGAGGCCCGTACGAGCGTGGACGCGGCCGGGATCGGGCTCGCGGACGCGCTGCTGCACGACGAGAAGGGCCCCATCGGGCGCAGCGCGCAGAGCCTCTTCGTCGCACCCCGGTAGCGGACGCCCCGCGAACCCAACCCCCTTGCCAGGGACGGGGCGTGTGTGTGGCAGGCTCGGGCGGATGGAGGCCCTCAGAGACACGGATCCGGCGCACATCGGGGCGCAGGCACTGCTGGCCCGGCTGGGTGCCGGTGGCATGGGGCAGGTGTACCTCGGGCGGTCGCCGGGTGGTCGTCTGGTCGCCATCAAGGTGATCAGGGAAGAGATCACCGGGCATCCGGAGGCCCTCGCGCGGTTCCGCCGGGAGGCCGAGACGGTCCGCGCGGTGCGCTCGGCGTACACGGCGAACCTGATCGAGGCGTCGCTGGCGGCGCCGCCCTACTGGCTCGCCACCGAGTACGTGGCCGGGCCCACGCTCGGTCATGCGGTGCGCGAGTACGGGGCCCTGCCGGCCGCCGCGTGCCGCAGGCTGTTCGCCGCGCTGGCGGAGGGCCTGGCGAGCGTGCACGCGTACGGGGTCACGCACCGGGACCTCAAGCCGCAGAACGTGATCCTGGGCGGGCAGGGGCCGCAGCTCATCGACTTCGGCATCGCCAAGGGCGTGGCCGAGACGGCGCTGACGCAGGACGGAGCGGCCCCGGGCACCCCCGGCTACACGGCTCCCGAGGTGCTGTTGCGGGGCGAGGTCGCGGACGCCGCGGACGTCTTCGCGCTCGGTGCCACGCTCGCCTACGCGGCGACGGGCCGCGCGCCGTACGGGACGGGGGAGCCGACCGCGGTCAACTTCCGTGCCGTCCACGGCGAGATCGACGTCGAGGGTGTGGAGCCGGACCTGGCCGCGCTCATCCGGGCCTGTGTGGCGACGGAGCCGGGGGACCGGCCGGCCCTGGCCGAGATCATCCGGCGCTGCGCGGTGGACTCGGCCCTGGTCGACGACCCGGTGTACGCGGCGCTGACGGCGACCGCGGGCGGGGCCGCGCAGGTGCCGGGGCTGCCGTCGACGATCGGTCCGGGGCTGCCGGCCGGCTCGGGCTACGTGCCGACGTACGTCCCCGCCGGTCCGGCCCGGAACCAGGATCAGGGCCACGTCCAAGGCCAGGGCCCGGGCGGGGACGGCGGCCGGCGGCGTCCGCCGCGCTGGGCGCTGGCGGCCGTCAGCGGTCTGGTGGCGGGCGGCCTCGTCACGGGCGGGTACCTGTTCCTGGAGAAGGACGGCAAGGACGGCAAGGACGGCGAGGACGGCAAGGACGGCGCGCAGCGGGCCGGGGGCGCGCCGAGCGCCGCGTCCACGCCCGGCGCCCCGACCGGGCCGTCCGCGTCGGGCCGACCGGCTCCGGGTCCCGCCCCCTCTTCCCGGGACGGCGGCAGCGGCTCGGGGTCCGTGCCCGACCACATCGAGCCGAACAAGGTGTCGCGGGACCTGTGGACCAGTGCCGGTCCGGGCGGTGGGGGCTGCAGCCTGCCCGCGGAGGAGCGGGCGGAGTACCTGGTGGGTTCCGTCGTCGACGCCGACGACCCGCAGGCGCAGACCGTCACGGGCAAGGTCAAGATCCGTGTGTACCTGAAGCCGTACAACACGGAGACGGGCCCGTACGCCGTGTCCGTCGGGGTCAAGGCTCCGCACGAGATCGACGAGAGCACCCAGCGCCCGTACGAGTTCGTCCGCGACTACAACCACGGGATCGGCTACACCAGCAAGCCCGTCGACCTCAAGGACCCGGCCACCGGCGGCGAGGTGGAGCTGACGTACCCGGACGACTTCGCCACGCAGCTCGTCGACAACCGGGGGACCCCGAAGAGGTTCCCGGCCATCCCGCTCGCCAACGATCCCGGTGACTGGACGGTGCTGGTCTACCGGGTCAGGGGCGTCAAGGAGTACAGCAGCGTCTATTGCACCGGCTTTCCGGTGAAATAGTGCCGGGTCTGGCTGACGAATCCACTGTCAGGTGACGTTCCATGAGGCAGTGTTGACGAGTGCGCAAGTTCTGGATGGCAAGCGGGCTCGGGATCGGTGTGTGCCTGACCTTCGTCGCGCTGCTCGTCGTCGGTACGTACTCGGCGGCGGCGGGGATCGTGAACGGCGGCCGGCAGGGTGCCGTCGGACTGGTCAAGGGAGCGGTGCCGGCGATCTATCAGCCGCTGGTGGAGAAGTGGGGCAACCTGTGCCCCGCCCTCAACCCGGCTCTGCTGGCCGCGCAGCTCTACACGGAGAGCGGCTGGAAGCCCGACGTGGTGAGTCACGCCGACGCTCGTGGCATCGCCCAGTTCATCCCGGGCACCTGGGCCACGTACGGCATCGACGGTGACGGTGACGGCGACCGGGACATCTGGGACCCCAAGGACGCCATTCCCTCGGCGGCCTCGTACGACTGCCAACTCGCCAAGGACGTCGCCCAGGTGCCGGGGGATCGGTCCGACAATATGCTCGCCGCCTACAACGCCGGCCCCTATCGCGTCATCAAGGCCGGGGGCGTGCCGCCGATCAGCGAGACGCAGGGCTACGTGAAGGCCATCCGGGCCCTGGAGAAGAGCTTCGCGCGGCCGGTCGGCCGGGTGGCGCCCTCGCAACAGGCCGCCGGGGCCATCTACTTCGCGCAGAAGCAGCTCGGTACGCCGTACTTGTGGGGCGGCAACGGAACGGCCGACCAGGGCGGGCGGTTCGACTGTTCCGGGCTGACCAAGGCCGCGTACGAGACGGTGGGGATCCAGCTGCCGCGCGTGGCCAACGACCAGTACAACGCCGGGTCGCATCCCTCGCGCGATCAACTGCTTCCCGGTGACCTGGTGTTCTTCTCCGATGATCTGACGAATTCCCGGGATATCCGGCACGTCGGGCTGTACGTGGGCGGCGGATACATGATCAACGCCCCGTACACCGGTGCCGTGATCCGCTTCGACAAGATCGATACCCCCGACTACTTCGGTGCGACGCGCGTGACGAAGGATGGTGCGGAGGCCCTTCCGGACCGGGTCGGTGCTGGTCGGGCACCCTAGCAACTCTCCGTGAGGCAAAGGCCCTGAGCTGCGACGATGAGTCACTCTTCGATAACGTTGGAGTGATCATTCGGTGGAGAGTGGAACGTAGATGCCAGAACGGGCGTTCCATGGGCGCGGGGGTTGATCAAGTGGGGGGCGAAGGGGTGCACACAGGGGTGCGCCCGCAGGGGAACCACGGCAAGGGCAAGGGGCCGCATCACCATGGCTGGACTCACAACCGGTGGGCCGAACGTGGATGTCAGCCTGCTGTACGAGGTCAACGGAGCGGCCCGGCACGCGCCTGACTGGCTGGACCGGGCCGTGAGCCTGGCCGGTGAGTACGGGATCCTGCTGGCCCTGGTGCTCCTGGTGTTGTGGTGCTGGCGCGGTGCGCGCCGCCAGGACGAGACCACGGCCGTCGAGTCCTTCGCCGCGCTGGTGTGGGCCCCGCTGGCCGCCGGGCTGGCCCTGCTCGTGAACGTCCCGCTGCGCGAATTCGTCGGAAGGCAAAGGCCGTTCCGGCACCACGAGGGCGTGCAGGTGCTCGATCCCGGCTTCGGCGTGGGCATCGGGAACACCGAGTTCTCCTTCGTCAGCGATCACACCACCCTCGCGATGGCCCTGGGCGTCGGCCTGTTCCTGGCGAACCGGAAGATGGGGCTCCTGGGGATCGGACTCGCGCTCGCCGAAGGCTTCTGCCGCGTCTACATGGGCGTCCACTACCCGACCGACGTGATCGGCGGCCTCGCGCTCGGCACTGCCGTGGTGCTCGTGCTCGCGCCGCTCGCCATGGCGCTGCTCACCCCGGTGGTGCGCGCGGTGGCCGGCTCCCCGCGCGTCGGGCGGCTCGTACGGGCCAAGGGCCGGGCGGTGCCCCGGCCGGTCGGCCTCTCGACGCAGACCCAGAACCCGCCCGCGGGGCAGCGGACGCACGAGAACGACCTCGCCGCCTGAGGGCGACGGGGAATCAGGTCCGCGCGTAGGAATCCCATACGGCGAGCAGCGCGGCCACCAGCAGGCACAACCCCGCCGCCGCGAAGAACACCCGGACCGCCGGCCGGCGCGGCCGCGGGGTCACGGATCGCCTCCGTCGGCGCCGCCGTCGCGGCGGTACCGGGAGCGCAGCCAGCAGCCGGTGGCCGCGGCCGCGGCGGAGGTGAGCCCGATGGCCAGGGCCACGTCGGCCGGGCCGTCCGCCGAGCCCACGGGTCTGGCCCAGGCCGCGGCGGCCGGGGCGAACGCGATGAGCAGGGCCCAGAGGAGGGCCGTGAGGCGGACTGCGGATCCTGACATGACTCAAGGGCATCCGCTGCGGTCCGCCCGGGCCAGCCGGGCCGTCCGAACGGGCTAGGTCGGGACCCGTCGGTGTGGTGCGGGTGTCCCCGCGTCATGCCGCCTGGTGGCGGGCGGCGTCCTTGCGGGCCAGGTCGCGGGAGCGGCGGGCCGGCCCGGACCATCCGCAGGTGCAGACCGCCAGGGAGAACGCGCCGCGTTCGGCGGTGGATGCGGTGTGGCCTGTCGGTGGCTGCGGCTCTGACGTCGGCCGCGGGAGCGGCCCGGAGGCAAGCGGAGGGAGCAGGGTCGCGTCGGTGTGCGGTTCCACACCCCCACGGTACCCGGGCGGGCCGCCGCCCGGGGAGGGTGCGCCCCCGTGACGGGAAACCCGGGACCTCGTTAAGCGGAGCGGGTGGGGGCCTCGGGCAAGCAGCGGTCATGCGTTGGGGGTTGGCAGGCGATGGTGGTGCACCAGCACAGGCGGCGGCCCGGACGTGCGGGTGAGGCGGTGCGCGCTGCCGGCGTCGCCCTGGCCGTCACGGCGATGAGCGGGTGCGCGGGCGGTGCCGGCGGTGACGAGCGGCCTCCGGCGGACGCGGCGGCGGTGGTCCGCGGAGCCGCGGACGCGCTGACGAAGACGGGCAGCGCCCGGGCCCGTACGGCGATGGAGATGGCCACGGGCGGGACCCGGGTCACGATCCGCGGCGAGGGCGGGGTCGACTTCAAGAACCGGATGGGGCAGCTCCTGGTGATGCTCCCGACCGATGTGAAGGGCGAGGACGAGCACCGGCCCATCACCGAGCTGCTCGTGCCGGGCGCGCTGTACATGAAGAACCGCGGTGCGGGGGTCCCCGCCGACAAGTGGGTCCGGGTCGACACGACGACCCTCGCCGACGGGAACCTGGTCACGGGCGGGGCCACCGATCCGCTGGTCGCGGCCGAGCTGCTGCGCGGCGCGCAGGAGGTGACGTACGTCGGGGAGACCGAGGTGGCGGGCACCAAGGTGCGGCACTACCGGGGGACCACCGACATCGGGCGGGCCGCGGAGAGTGCGTCGGCTGAGGTGCGGGGCGAGCTGGAGGCGGCGGCGAAAGGGTTCAGCAAGGACACCGTGCCGTTCGACGTCTACCTGGACGAGCAGGGGCGCCTGCGGAAGGTCCGGCACCGGTTCACGTACGTCAACAATGGCGTGATCGATGTCTCGTCGACCACGCTGCTGTACGGGTTCGGGACGCCGGTGACCGTCGTATTGCCGGCAAGTGGGGACATTTACGCCGGGAAGATCGCCGAATAGTGGGGCGGGCGGAGGGGAAGCGGCGCGATCGGGCCATGGGTCGGTATCCGGAAATGGTCCATCCGTGTCATGCGCCCCGGGGCACGGCGTCCCTACGCTGAGAAGCCGGGCCCGAGCGTCGATGACCGTAGACGGCAGATTGAGGTGACACGCGTGACTCCCGCAGGCGGTACGACGGTGCAGGACCACGTGGCTCTCGCCGAGATCGAGCTGTGCGGTGAGCTGATCATCGCGGCGTCGGCGGCGGTGGAGGAGCGGCTCAGTCAGGACCGGATCGACGAGGTGCTGATGGGCATCTGGTCGGGCTGACCGCCGTGTCCCGGGGCTAGGTGCGCAGGAGGCGGGCGATGGCCTTGGTGGCTTCCTCGACCTTCGCGTCGATCTCGGTGCCGCCCTTGACCGCCGCGTCGGCGACGCAGTGGCGCAGGTGTTCCTCCAGGAGCTGGAGCGCGAAGGACTGGAGGGCCTTCGTGCTCGCCGAGACCTGGGTGAGTATGTCGATGCAGTAGACGTCCTCGTCGACGAGCCGCTGGAGGCCGCGGATCTGACCCTCGATCCGGCGCAGTCGCTTGAGGTGCTCGTCCTTCTGGTGGTGGTAGCCGTGGACCGCTCCGCCCTCCTGGGGCGCGTCGGCTCCGGAGCCCTCCGCCTCGATGATCGTCATGCGTCCTCCCGTGGTCCGGAACGAAGGGATGTATACCCCTCGTGGGTATAGGGTACTGGGCCTCTGCCGAAGGGGCAGGGGTCCGTGGTCCTCACTCTGCCTGATGGAGGACACTGGGGAACTGCCGGTTAGCCGTGGCCGGGGGATGCGCCTAGCATCAGCCTGACCGAATCCAATGCACCCCGAGGACCTCACGTGCGATTTCGTCTGACCCCCAGGGAGACGAGCTTCTACGACATGTTCGCCGCATCCGCGGACAACATCGTCACGGGCTCCAAGCTCCTGATGGAACTGCTCGGAGCGGACTCCTCCGCCCGGGTCGAGATCGCGGAGCGGATGCGGGCAGCGGAACACGCGGGGGACGACGCGACCCACGCGATCTTCCACCAGCTGAACTCCTCCTTCATCACGCCGTTCGACCGTGAGGACATCTACAACCTCGCTTCGTCGCTCGACGACATCATGGACTTCATGGAGGAGGCCGTCGACCTCGTCGTCCTCTACAACGTGGAGGAGCTCCCCAAGGGTGTCGAGCAGCAGATCGAGGTCCTGGCGCGCGCGGCCGAGCTGACCGCCGAGGCCATGCCGCACCTGCGGACGATGGACAACCTCACCGAGTACTGGATCGAGGTCAACCGCCTGGAGAACCAGGCCGACCAGATCCACCGCAAGCTGCTCGCTCAGCTCTTCAACGGCAAGTACGACGCCATCGAGGTGCTGAAGCTCAAGCAGATCGTCGACGTGCTCGAAGAGGCGGCCGACGCGTTCGAGCACGTTGCGAACACGGTGGAGACCATCGCGGTCAAGGAGTCCTGAACCTCGTGGACACCTTCGCTCTGGTCGTGACCATCGGTGTCGCGCTCGGCTTTACGTATACGAACGGTTTTCACGACTCGGCGAACGCGATCGCGACCTCCGTCTCGACGCGGGCGCTGACCCCGCGCGCGGCGCTGGCGATGGCCGCCGTGATGAACCTCGCCGGCGCCTTCCTCGGCAGCGGGGTCGCCAAGACGGTCAGCGAGGGCCTGATCGAGACGCCCCACGGCAACCGGGGCATGTGGATCCTCTTCTCGGCGCTCGTCGGCGCGATCGTCTGGAACCTGATCACCTGGTACTTCGGCCTGCCCTCGTCCTCCTCGCACGCGCTGTTCGGCGGCATGGTGGGCGCGGCGCTGGCGGGCGGCACCGGTGTCATCTGGAGCGGGGTGATCGACAAGGTCGTCATCCCGATGTTCGCCTCGCCGGTCGTCGGTCTGGTGGCCGGCTACCTGGTGATGGTGATCATCCTGTGGATGTTCCGCCGGTCCAACCCGCACAAGGCCAAGCACGGGTTCCGTATCGCGCAGACCGTCTCGGCGGCCGCCATGGCGCTCGGCCACGGCCTCCAGGACGCGCAGAAGACGATGGGCATCGTCGTGATGGCGCTGGTCATCGCCGATGTGCAGAGCGCGGACGACGCGATCCCGATCTGGGTCAAGGTCGTGTGTGCCGTGATGCTGTCGCTGGGTACGTACGCGGGTGGCTGGCGCATCATGCGCACCCTCGGCCGCAAGATCATCGAGCTGGACCCGCCGCAGGGCTTCGCGGCCGAGACCACGGGCGCCTCGATCATGTTCGGCTCGGCGTACCTCTTCCACGCGCCGATCTCCACCACGCACGTCATCACCTCGGCGATCATGGGCGTGGGCGCGACCAAGCGCGTGAACGCGGTCCGCTGGGGCGTCGCCAAGAACATCGTGATGGGCTGGTTCATCACCATGCCGGCCGCGGCCCTGGTCGCCGCGGTCAGCTTCTGGATCGTGAACCTCGCCTTCGTGTAGCGGCGAGAAGCAGGACGCGGGAACGAAAGCGGGCCGGCTCCCCCCACCCAGGGGGAGCCGGCCCTTTTTCTTTCTTTCGCCTTGCGGTGGCACCGCCATGCAGCACCGCAGGACGTTCAGCACATCTCTTTAGCCGAAGCGGCCCGAGATGTAGTCCTCGGTCGCCTGCACGGACGGGTTCGAGAAGATCCGGTCCGTGTCGTCGATCTCGATGAGCTTGCCGGGCTGGCCGACCGCCGAGAGGTTGAAGAAGGCGGTGCGGTCGGAGACGCGGGCCGCCTGCTGCATGTTGTGCGTCACGATGACGATCGTGAAGCGCTCCTTCAGCTCGCCGATCAGGTCCTCGATCGCCAGCGTGGAGATCGGGTCGAGGGCCGAGCAGGGCTCGTCCATCAGCAGGACCTGGGGCTCGACCGCGATGGCGCGGGCGATGCACAGACGCTGCTGCTGGCCGCCCGAGAGGCCCGAGCCGGGCTTGTTCAGGCGGTCCTTGACCTCGTTCCAGAGGTTGGCGCCCTGGAGGGACTTCTCGACGATCTCGGCCAGCTCGGACTTCTTGAAGGAGCCGTTGAGCCGCAGGCCCGCCGCCACGTTGTCGAAGATCGACATGGTGGGGAAGGGGTTCGGGCGCTGGAAGACCATGCCGACGGTGCGGCGGACCGCGACCGGGTCCACGCCGGTGCCGTACAGGTTCTCGTCGTCCAGGAGCACCTTGCCCTCGACGCGGCCACCGGGGGTGACCTCGTGCATGCGGTTGAGGGTGCGCAGGAAGGTGGACTTGCCGCAGCCGGAGGGGCCGATGAAGGCGGTCACGGAGCGGGGCTCCACGGTCATCGAGATGTCGTCGATGGCCTTGTGGGTGCCGTAGAAGGCGGACAGTCCGCTGACGTCGATTCGCTTCGCCATGAGGGGTCACTTCGCTTTCATACAGTCGCGTCAGCGACCGGTCTTCGGGGCCTTCCAGCGGGCGATGCCGCGGGCCACCAGATTGAGGATCATGACGAAGGCGATCAGTACGAGGGCTGCGGCCCACGCCCGGTCGTAGGAGGCTTCACTGCCGACCTTGTACTGCTCCCAGATGTAGAGGGGGAGCGAGGACTGGGCGCCTTCGAAGGGGTTGCCGTTGATCAGCTGGGTACCGAAGACCAGCAGCATGATCGGCGCGGTCTCACCGGCGATGCGGGCCACGGCCAGCATGACACCGGTGGAGATGCCGCCGATGGCGGTGGGGAGCACGACCTTGACGATCACGCGCCACTTCGGCACACCGAGGGCGAGGGCGGCCTCGCGCAGCTCGTTCGGGACGAGCTTGAGCATCTCCTCGGTGGAGCGGACCACGACGGGCATCATCAGGATCGACAGGGCCATGGCGCCGGCGAAGCCGGAGGGGCCGAAGCCGAGCATCAGGTTCCAGGTCGTCAGGATGAACAGACCCGCGACGATGGAGGGGATGCCGGTCATCACGTCGACGAAGAAGGTGACGGCCTTGGCGAGCGAGCCCCGGCCGTACTCGACCAGGTAGACGGCGGTCAGCAGGCCGATGGGGGCCGCGATCAGCGTGGCCAGGGCGACCTGCTCCAGGGTGCCGAGCAGTGCGTGGTAGACACCGCCGCCCTCCTCGAAGCTGGTCACGCCGTTCATCGAGTGGCTGAGGAAGGCGCCGTCGAGGGCCTTGATGCCGCGGCTGATCGTGGTCCACATCAGCGAGAGCAGCGGGATGACGGCGAGGACGAAGCAGACCCACATGACGGAGGTCGCGACGCGGTCCTTGGCCTGCCGGCGGTTCTCGATCACCGAGCTGGCGGTGTACGTGATCACGACGAAGAGGATGGCCGCGATGAGACCCCACTGGATCTTGCTGTGGAGGTCGAAGGCGAGGCCGATGCCGCTGCCGAGGGCGATCGAGAGGAGCGCGATGCCGGCCGGGGCCCAGCGGGGCAGGCCGCCTCGGGTGAGGCTGGCGGGGGCGGCGGACTTCGGGGCCCGGGTGGGCCGCTGGTCCTGGAGTGCGTGGCTCATCAGGCGTTCGCCCCCGAGAAGTCCTTGCGGCGAGCGATGATCAGGCGAGCTGCACCGTTGACCAGCAGGGTGAGCAGGAAGAGGACCAGACCGGAGGCGATCAGCGCGTCCCGGCCGAACTCGTTGGCCTCGTCGAACTTGGCGGCGATGTTCTGCGCGAACGTGCCGCCGCCCGGGTCGAGGATGTGCAGCGAGATCAGGAAGCTCGGGGAGAGGACGGTCGCGACGGCCATGGTCTCGCCGAGTGCGCGGCCGAGGCCGAGCATCGAGGCGGAGATGACGCCGGAGCGGCCGAAGGGCAGCACCGACATGCGGATGACCTCCCAGCGGGTCGCGCCGAGGGCCAGGGCGGCCTCCTCGTTCATGCGCGGAACCTGGAGGAAGACCTCGCGGCTGACGCTGGTCACGATCGGCAGGATCATGATCGCGAGCAGGATGCCGACGGTGAAGAGCGAGCGGGCGACGCCGACCTGGGACTTGTCGAAGACGTAGGTCCAGCCCAGGTACTCGTCCAGCCAGAGGTTCAGGCCGTTCAGCTGCGGGACGAGGAAGAGGGCGCCCCAGATGCCGTAGATGATCGACGGCACGGCGGCCAGCAGGTCGACCACGTAGGCGAGGGGCGCGGCCAGCTTGCGCGGCGCGTAGTGCGAGATGAAGAGGGCGATGCCGACGGCGATCGGAACCGCGATGGCCATCGCGATGATCGAGCTGACGACGGTGCCGAAGAGCAGGACGGCGATGCCGAAGACGGGCGGGTTGGCCGACGCGTTCCAGTCGAAGGTGGTGAGGAAGTTGCCCTCGTTCTTCGACAGTGCGATCGAGGCACGGTAGGTGAGGAAGCCGGCGATCGACGCCATGATCACCAGGAGCAGGATGCCGGAGCCCTTGGAGAGCCCGGCGAAGATCTTGTCACCGGCGCGGCCGGTGGACCCCTTGCTCGTGGAGACAGGCGGAGCCGTGTCTATCTGGGTGGGTGTGGTGGAAGCCATGGTCTTTCCGGTCTGTGTGGGGGGCAGGCCCCCTGGCGGCGGTGCACCGGATTCCCCCGGGTGAAGGGGAAGGGTCTCCGGGGCCGGTCCGCCCCGGCCCCGGACGGGGGGAGGGAGCGGACCGGGCCTCGGAGGTCAGGACTAGCTCAGCGAGCCGACGATCTCGCGGACCTTGGCGTTGATCTCGGCCGGGATCGGGGCGTAGCCGTTCTCGAGCAGGATCTTCTGGCCCGCGTCGGAGGCGGTGTAGTTCAGGAAGGACTTGACGGTCGGCAGGGTCTCCGCCTTGTTGCCCTTGTCGCAGACGACCTCGTACGTCACCAGGACGATCGGGTACGCACCCTCGGCCTTGGTGGTGTAGTCGAGCTTCAGGGCCAGGTCGGAGCCGGTGCCGGAGATCTTGGCGGCGGCGATGGCCTTGGAGGCGTTCTCGCCGGTGGCCTTGACCGGGGCGGCGGCGCCCGTGTTCACGTCGACCGTCTTGATGTTCTGCGAGGTCGCGTAGGAGAGCTCGAAGTAGCCGATCGCTCCGTCGACGGCCTTCACCTGGGAGGCGACACCGGAGGAGCCGGAGGCACCCTGGCCACCGGGGGCCGGCCACTTCTTCGCGGCGTCGTACGTCCACGCGTCGGGGGCGGCGGCCTTGAGGTACTTGCCGAGGTTCTCGGTGGTGCCCGAGTCCTCGGAGCGGTGGAAGGCCTGGATGGTGGTGGAGGGAAGCGTGACGCCGGGGTTCAGCTTCTTGATCGCCTCGTCGTCCCACTTCTTGATCTTGTCGTTGAAGATGTTGGCGATCGTGGCGGCGTCGAGGTTCAGCTTGTCGACACCCGCGACGTTGAAGCCGAGGGCGATCGGGCCGCCGACCATGGGCAGGTCGATGCCCTGGCCACCGGTGCAGATCTTCTTCGACTCCTCGACCTGCTCCGGCTTCAGCGCCGAGTCGGAGCCGGCGAAACCGACGGTGCCCTGGTTGAAGGCGACGATGCCCTCACCGGAGGAGGAGGACTTGTAGTTCACCTCGACGCCGGAGCAAGCGGCCATGTAGTTCTTGATCCACAGGTCGATCGCGTTCTTCTGCGCGGACGAGCCGGAGGCGAGGAGCTTGCCCTTGGCGTCGTCGCACTTGACGTCGCCGGCGGCCGCGGAGGGCTTGGCCGTGCCGTCGGCGGTCTTCGTGTTGTCGTCCGAGCCGCACGCCGTGAGGACCAGGGCGCCGGACACGACAAGCGCCCCGAGGGCGGAGGCACGAAGCATGTTCTTGCGCTGAAGCTTCACTTTCGGGTGTTCCTTCCAGAAGCCGCCGGCCGCTTTCTGTATCGGGGCGGCGTGCGAAGAGGACTACGTCGTCTGCCCGGCTGAGCCGCTCGCATTCCGTGAGGCTCGCTCCGTGCATCACCGAAATTAGGCAGAACAGGTGAAGCAGCTGACCGGCCCGAGTGAACGGACGGTGAACCGTGGCGGACGACCCGGTGCGTCCCCGTCCGTTCGTACACGCTCGTCATCATCCGTTATCCATCCGTTATCGCGGTGTGACCGCGGGCTCTCTCAGCCACAGATGCTCGAAATCAAGCCGGGCCGCCTCCACCTCGTGGCGCTGGTCGGCGTGCAGCACGCCCAGGGCGTACGCCGTCGCCGGGGCGATGCGCGGGGTGCGGGCCGCCGTCGCCGAGGCGGCCGCCGCCTCCGCCGCGTCGCGGTGGCGGTCCAGTGCCTCGCCCGCGGCCGCAGGCCTGCTCACGTCCTCGCCGAGGGCCTCCCGGGCGTACCGGTGGACCCGCAGGAGGCGGCGTACCTCGTGCCAGAGACCGTCGTGATCCGCGTTGTACGGGCTGGGCGCCCCCTGCGCGCTCCCGCCGCGCGGCGGCAGTGCCGCGACCGCCGCCGACAGCCGGGTTTCGGCCACTGCCGCCAGGGGGACCAGGACGTCACCCACCCGCCCCCGGGCCGCCACGTAGTCCAGCGGGACCTCCGAGGCCAGCACCGCCACCGCGTCCGCCACCGCGTGGAAGCGGGAGGAGCCGAGCGCCTGGAGCGTGGCCGAGTGGGCGCGCGTACGGGCCAGGGTGAGCTGGCGCTCCAGCAGGGCGCCGGCCCGCGCCGAGCCCACCGTCAGCGCACCGGCCGTGCCGCGCGGCGCCGGGAGCTCGGGGGACCCCGACAGCCGGTGCAGGGCGTCCATCAGCCGGGCCAGCCGGGCGGCGTACGCGTGCTCGTCGGCCAGCGTCGAGGACAGCCACACCAGCTCGGTGCGCAGCCCGTCGGCCCAGGAGGACTCGGTCACCACCCGGAAGGTCGCCAGGGATCCGCTGATGCGGCGCGCGGCCCCCCGCAGGCTGCGCGCCGCGTCACTGCCTTCGGCTGCCCCGCCCGCCGTGCCTTCATCGTGTAGGCGCAGCGCGCGCAGGAAAGCGGTGGCCTGGGAACGCAGGTACGTGCCGAGCACGTCACCCGCGTCCGCCGTCGCCGTAATCGGGTCATGGTTTGGCTGAGCCACGCCGGCGCCTCCGGGCGTCTATGAGCATCTCCTGTACGTGCCGCAGCGGCTGGCCTTCCGCGTCCGTGCTGTGCCGGGTCCACTCGCCGTCCGGGCCCAGGTGCCAGGACGAGGTGGCGTCGGACATGCCGGTTTCGAGCATCCGGTCCAGTGCCGCGCGGTGGGCCGGGTCGGCGACCCTGACCAGTGCCTCGATACGGCGGTCGAGGTTGCGGTGCATCATGTCGGCGCTGCCGATCCACACCTCGGGCTCACCGCCGTTGCCGAAGGCGAAGACCCGGGAGTGTTCCAGGAAGCGGCCGAGGATCGAGCGGACCCGGATGTTCTCCGAGAGCCCGGGGACTCCGGGGCGCACGGCGCAGATGCCGCGCACCCAGATGTCGACGGGCACGCCCGCCTGGGCGGCCCGGTAGAGCGAGTCGATGAGGGCCTCGTCGACGATCGAGTTCATCTTCAGGCGCACGGAGGCGGGGCGGCCGGCCAGGTGGTGGGCGGCCTCCTTGTCGATCCGCGCGATCAGCCCGTCGCGCAGCGAGCGGGGCGCCACCATCAGCCGGCGGTAGGTCTCGCGGCGCGAGTAGCCGGACAGCCGGTTGAAGAGGTCGGAGAGGTCCGCGCCGACCTGCGGGTCGGCGGTGAGCAGGCCGAGGTCCTCGTAGAGGCGGGCCGTCTTGGGGTGGTAGTTGCCGGTGCCGACGTGCGAGTACCGGCGCAGCTGGTCGCCCTCCTGGCGGACGACGAGGGACAGCTTGCAGTGGGTCTTGAGGCCGACGAGGCCGTACACGACGTGGCAGCCGGACTCCTCCAGCTTGCGCGCCCACTTGATGTTGGCCTGCTCGTCGAAGCGGGCCTTGATCTCGACGAGGACGAGCACCTGCTTGCCGGAGTCGGCGGCGTCGATCAGGGCGTCCACGATCGGGGAGTCGCCGGAGGTGCGGTAGAGCGTCTGCTTGATCGCGAGGACGTCCGGGTCGGCGGCGGCCTGCTCCAGGAAGGCCTGCACCGAGGTGGAGAAGGAGTCGTACGGGTGGTGCAGCAGGACGTCCCGCTCGCGCAGGGCGGCGAAGATGTCGGGCGCGGACGCGGACTCGACCTCGGCGAGGTCCCGGTGGGTGCCGGCGACGAACTTCGGGTACTTCAGCTCGGGCCGGTCCAGGGAGGCGATGCCGAAGAGGGCGGTCAGGTCGAGGGGCCCGGGCAGCGGGTACACCTCGGAGGCGTTGACGTTCAGCTCCTGCACCAGGAGGTCCAGTACGCCCGGGTCGATGGACTCCTCGACCTCAAGGCGCACGGGCGGGCCGAAGCGGCGCCGCATGAGCTCCTTCTCCAGGGCCTGGAGGAGGTTCTCGGCGTCGTCCTCCTCCACCTCCAGGTCCTCGTTGCGGGTCACGCGGAACATGTGGTGCGCGAGCACCTCCATGCCGGGGAACAGCTCCTCCAGGTGCGCGGCGATGACGTCCTCCAGCGGGACGTAGCGCTGCGGGGAGGCCTCCAGGAAGCGGGAGAGGAGCGGCGGGACCTTGACCCGGGCGAAGTGGCGGTGGCCGCTGACCGGGTTGCGGACGACGACGGCCAGGTTGAGGGAGAGGCCGGAGATGTACGGGAACGGGTGCGCGGGGTCCACGGCCAGCGGGGTCAGCACCGGGAAGATCTGGTTCCGGAACAGCGTGAAGAGGCGGGCCTGCTCCTTCTCGGTGAGATCGGGCCAGCGGATGAGGTGGATGCCCTCCTCGGCCAGGGCCGGGGAGATGTCCTGCTGGAAGCAGGCGGCGTGGCGGGCCATGAGCTCGCGCGAGCGCGTCCAGATGAGGTCCAGCACCTCGCGGGGCTGCAAGCCGGACGCGGACCGGGTGGCGACACCGGTCGCGATACGCCGTTTGAGGCCGGCCACGCGGACCATGAAGAACTCGTCGAGGTTGCTCGCGAAGATCGCCAGGAAGTTCGCGCGCTCCAGCAGGGGCGTGGTGGGGTCCTCGGCGAGCTCCAGGACGCGCTCGTTGAAGGCGAGCCAGCTGCGCTCCCGGTCGAGGAAGCGGCCCGGAGGCAGCTCGTCGCCGTCCTTGTCGTCGTACGCGTCCAGGTCGGCGTCGATATCGGGCTCGAGGTCGACGTGCGGACGGTGCGCGGAGATGGAGCCTATGCGGGCGTGGGCGCCGGTGACGGCGTTGACCGGGCCACCGGTCGCCTGGCCGGCGGGGGACGTCTGAGACGGGTGCTGGGCGGGGACCTCGGCGGGGCCTGCGCTGGGCTTGTGGCTCATGACTCCATTCTTCCGCGCACGCGGGAGGACAGGCGCGTCGGAAGTGTCGGCCGTCAGTCGGAGTCGGGGCTGCATGGGGGGAGAGTCGCAAGCGCGTCTTAATGCCCGGTTAATGGCGTGTGGCTTCCCGGCTCCGGCTGGCGCACGAGTCGCCTCCCGGCGGGGGTGGCGGGGGGTGGGGCGCGCGGCCTGCCTCCCGGCGGGGGTGGCGGGGGGTGGGGCGCGCCCCGGCGTGGGGCTCGGCCCCGGGCCCCGCGCCTCAAGCGCCGGCGGGGCTGGGGGAGCGGGGCTTCGCCCCGGGCCCCGCGCCTCAGACGTCGGCGGGGCTGGGGGAGCGGGGCTCGGCTCCGGGCCCCGCGCCTCAGACGCCGGAGGGGCTGGATGGAGGCGCGGGCTCGGGTCAGCTTTCCGTGCGGTACATCAGGTCGACCTCGTGGGTGGTGAAGCCGAGGCCCTCGTAGACGGCGAGGGCGGCCGGGTTGTCGGCGTCGACGTAGAGCATGGCCGTCGGCAGGCCCTGGGCCGCCAGGTGGCGCAGGCCGATCGCGGTGAGGGCCTTGCCGAGGCCGCCGCCCTGGGCGCCCGGGTGGACCCCGAGCACGTAGACCTCGCCCAGCTGCTCCGCCGCGTGGACCTTCGTCCAGTGGAAGCCGACGAGCTCCCCGTCGCGCTCCGCGAGGAAGAAGCCCTTGGCGTCGAACCACGGCTGCGCGATCCGGTCGTTCAGATCCCGCTGGGTCAGCGAGCCCTGCTCGGGGTGGTGGGCGAAGGCGGCCGCGTTCGTGGCGAGCCAGGCCTCGTCGTCGGTGCCGGGCACGAAGGTCCGTACGGTCACGCCGGGCGGGAGCGCCGCCTCCGGCAGCGGGTCGGTGTCGGTCAGCGGCCGGCGGAGCTGGCGCAGCTCGCGGAAGAGAGTCAGGCCGAGCACCTGCGCGAGGTGCCGGGCGGCGGACTTGCCGCCGTGGGCCCACACCCGCAGCCGCTTCCCGGAGGCGGCGAGCAGGGCCATCCCCATCGCCCGCCCGTGCCCGCGGCCGCGCAGGGCCGGGTGCACGACGAGCTCCGCGGCGGGGGCCTCCACCGGGTCGGTATCCTCCAGTTGTCCGTATCCGGCGAGCCGCTCGCCCTCGGTGAGCAGGAAGTGCCGGATCCCCTCGCGCGGTCCGCCGCGCAGCTGGAGCCGTCCCTGCTCGGACACGGCGGTGGTGCCGTCCGTGTGCGCCGCGTCCTCGATGAGGTCGAGTACGGCCTCGGCCTGTTCCTCCGTCAGCTCGTCGAAGGTCTGAATCTGCCGTCCCGGCTCCAGGGCCGCTGCTGCCTCAGTCATGGCACGAGCCTACGACCGCGGCGGGCGGCGGGCGGAGTGCGGGCGCGGGGTCGGTCCGTCTTCTGCGCGTAACCAACGCGATACCCGTTACCCCCTGGTAGAGCTACGCGCGTTGACCATAGGCTTCCCCGGACCTCCCAAGCAGTATCGCTGTCCACAAAGGGGACTAAATGTCAGCGACGCCACAACGGCACCGCCGAAACCGCCGGTTGACCTTCGCCGCCCTCGCCGTCACGGCCGGGGCCGGGGCCATGGTCGCCGCCGCACTGCCGGCCGGTGCCGCGAGTGGTGGCGGTACGGCCAAGAGCCGAACCGTCGACGTGCAGATGCTGTCGTTCAACGACTTCCACGGCACGCTGGAGCCCCCGCAGGGCTCTTCCGGCAACGTGAGCGAACGTCAGGCCGACGGCACCACCAAGGCCATACCCGCGGGCGGGGTCGAGTACCTCGCGACCAGCCTGCGCGAGGCCCGCAAGGGCCACGAGTACTCCGTCACCGCGGCGGCCGGTGACATGATCGGCGGCAGCCCGATGCTGTCCGGTCTCTTCCACGACGAGCCGTCCATCGAGGCGCTCAACAAGCTCGACCTGGACGTCACCAGCGTCGGCAACCACGAGTTCGACGAGGGCAAGACCGAGCTGCGCCGCATGGCGTACGGCGGCTGCCACCCCGTCGACGGGTGCTACGAGTTCGGCAAGGAGTTCACGGGCTCCCAGTTCCAGTACCTCGCCGCGAACGTCACCGACGAGAAGACCAAGCGTCCGCTGATGTCGCCCACCTTCGTGTGGAAGAAGGGCGACGTGAAGATCGGCTTCATCGGCGTCACCCTGGAGGGCACTCCGGACGTCGTGACCGCCGAGGGCGTCAAGGGCCTGAAGTTCGGCGACGAGATCGAGACGATCAACAAGTACGCCGCCGAGCTGAACAAGCAGGGCGTGAAGTCGATCGTCGCGCTCATCCACGAGGGCGGTCTGCCCGCGAACGGCGCCTACAACTACGACTGCAACGTCCCCGGCGCCGGCGCCGGCATCTCGGGCGCGATCGTGGACATCGCCAAGAACGTGGACTCCAAGGTCGACGCGCTGGTCACCGGCCACACGCACCAGGCGTACGCCTGCAACATCCCGGACCCGGCGGGCAACCCGCGCACGGTGACCTCGGCCGCCTCCATCGGCCGGCTGTTCACGGACACCACCCTCACCTACGACCGGCAGACCAAGGACATCGTCCGTACGCCGGTCGCCTCGCCCAAGCCGGTCAACAAGGTCGTCACACGGGAGCAGCCCAAGGCCCCGGACATGACCGAGCTGATCGACCGCTGGAAGACCCTCGCGGCCCCGATCGCCAACCGCCCGCAGGGCTTCATCGCGGCCGACATCCCGGGCCGCGGTTCCGAGGCGCCCGAGAAGCCGCTCGGCGACCTGATCGCCGACGCGCAGCTCGAGGCGCTGGCCCCGGCGGACAAGGGCGGCGCACAGCTGGCCATCATGAACCCGGGCGGCATCCGCTCGGACCTCGCCTACAAGGCCTCGGGTGACGAGGGCGACGGCGTGGTGACGTACGGCGAGTCCTTCACGGTCCAGCCGTTCACCAACATGATGAACATCGTGGACCTGACCGGCGCTCAGCTGATCACCGTGCTGCAGCAGCAGGTCAGCGGCCCGGTCAACGGTGCGAACCCGAAGATCCTGCAGGTGTCGAAGGGCTTCACGTACACCCTGGACCTGACGAAGACGGGCGTGGACCGCATCGTCGTGGACTCGGTGAAGCTGAACGGCGCGGCGATCGACCCCGCCAAGACCTACCGGGTCGCGATGAACGAGTTCCTCGCGGGCGGCGGTGACGGCTTCACCGTCCTGAAGGAGCACAAGAACAAGCTGGTGGGCGCGTCCGACCTGGACTGCTTCAACGCCTACCTGACGAACAACTCCTCGGCGGCCAACCCGATCGCCGTCCCGGCGGCGAACCGGATCACCGTCATCAAGTAGCACGCGCGTACAGCACGCCCGGAGGGGGGGGGGGGGGGGGGGGGGGGGCGGACCCCCCCCCCCCCCCCCCCCCCCCCCCCGGGGGGGGGGGGGGCTTCTCGGGGGGGGGGGGAAAGGACCTAAA